>JAPKZT010000103.1 GCA_026393655.1 Actinomycetota bacterium
GTGGTGTAACGCAATGTTGAAGTGGATTTTCCGAAACCCTTTACCGTCACATCAAAAATAGTTCCAAGACCTGCGCCAGTGCCTTCAACTTGTACAACCTTGACCACACCCTTATCCCACTTGGCAAAGTTGTGAAGGTCAGCCATATATGCAAATGCCTCTTGTTGACTTAGCGAACTTGGAATTGTTGTTACATATCTGGCCATCAGTTCACCGTACAGCAATGCATGTGCGTATGCAGGCACATTGAACGACAACTTTGCAATCGCACCTAAAACCTAAGGCGTACACTCAACGTATGGACAGCTGGCAGAACCCGAATGAGGACTCACGCGGCGTCGACATTAGTCAGATTCGCAGCCAACTCCGAATGAGTGTTGAAGAACGTGTGAGCCACATGGTTGTCGTCACCAATACATTCAGAAAGATTCGCGAAAGTGTGCAGATCGTGGACAGGCCTATCGGTAGATGACTTTTGATCCCGTTGGCATTTGTCGCATTATGAACGACGAAGGTGTCAGGTACGTGGTGCTCGGTGGATTTGCTGCGATTGTTCACGGATCTTCATTGCCTACAGAGGACATTGATCTTCTCCCATCACGAGATGACAAAAACCTTGAATGTTTGGCGCGTGCACTAAATCGACTGAACGCGGCAATACGTACTAGTGACGGTCCAGTTCACACGAAGCTTGATGCGGGATTCATCAAGAACATGCCGAATATGTTGAATCTCACGACCGACCTCGGTGATGTTGATCTTGTTTTTAGTCCTGCTGGACCATTAATTGGTTACGAGCAATGGAATGAGAATGCGGTCTTCGCGCAACTAGAGCCTGGACTTATCATTGCGGTTGCTTCGATTGATGATGTGATTGAGTCAAAGACGAAAGCAAATCGTCCCAAAGATCTGCGAACTTTGCCGTACCTCGAGTCACTTCGCGACGAACTCCGCCGCCGATCCGAAGAGTAGGTTTCCAAAACTAAACGTGGCGTGCCCACGTTTGATTTCTATTTGATTTCTATTTGCGCGAGCGGTTGGTGAGAAATGCACCGGCTAGTGCAACGCCACACCCCGCAAGCGAGAGCCCAGCAACTACTTCATCGCGAACTATGGCACCGAGAAATAACGCAACCACTGGAACGATGTAGGTGGTAACCGACGTACGCGTGCTGCCCACTCGACCAGCCAATGTGGTGGCGAGTGCATAAGCAATACCAGTGCCGCCAACGCCGAGACCCACCATGGCAAAAAGTGAATGCCACGCAAACGAACTGTGTGGGAGTGCAGCAATCCCAAAGGGCGCAGTGAGAATGAGCGCAACTGCTTGGGCGCGAACAATGACTGGAAGTGCACCATGCTTTTTTTGAAGCGGTACGGCAAGGTTTAATGCAATGCCGTAGCAACACAATGCGCACATGATCAGCGCGACACCGAATTTACTCGAAGAATTATTGTTCGCTGTTGGTATCGCAATGAGCAAGACTCCACAAAAACCGACAAGTAAACCGAGAAGTTGATTACGATGCGGAAAACTTTTGTGCATCAATGAAGCAACTGTTGCAACAAATAAGGGCGTTGCGCCATTCAACATGCCTGTGACGCTGCTTGATACATGTTGTTCTGCGAAAGGGAAAAGGCTGAGCGGAATCACCATCCAGAACACACCCAGAAGTGCGATGGATGGCAGATCTTTTCTTGGAATGTGTTTGCGCGATTGAGGCAGTGCGACGAGCGCAAGAAAACCAAAAAGCACTCGTAATGGCGTAATGAGTGCGGGCTGAAATGCATCGAGGCCTTCTGCAATAAAAAAGAAACTTGAACCCCAAATGAGACCGGGCATGAGTAGTAAGAGCCAGTCGCTTCGGCCCATGCGGTAGTCGTTATGAGATGATTTCATAAGTCAAACGGTATGGGGTCGCGACGGCTAATGATTGGACAGGCTCATATTTCTCATGCCGATCTAGTAGCTAACTCAAAACTCGATTCGCTGCGCCGAATCACCGCGATTATCGTATTCACATTACTGATACGCCTGTTCTTCATTTATCGCTTCCAGTCAACGATCTGGTGGTGGCAAGAGACTTCTACGAAAATGTGCTTGGGTGTCGTATCGGCCGCGAGAGCGACGACTGGTTTGACGCGTGGTTCTTTGGGCTTCAGTTGACTCTCCAGTTAAGACCACTTGAAGTGATTGATATCAGTCGGCAAGGTGTTCGACATTTTGGAGTGATACTTCCTACGTTGTCAGCGTTCGATGAAATTGTGAAGCGTGTGAATACGTCTGTTCACACATGGATTTCAGAACCAAAGAAGCATGCAGAGATTGAGTTAAGCGGAAAGCTCGGTGGCAAACTCGCCGATCCTAGTGGGAACATCATCGAGATCAAGTTCTACGAGAACAAACAGGATTACCAAAGTTAAGTTTTTAAAACCACTGACATCGTTTCAATGTTTGGTCACGGCGCACAGTTACGTAGTTTCATTGACCCAGTTTTATTACAGTTCGGCGGCGCGTATAACTAGTGGGTTAGCGTGACGGCATGACCGATAAAGCGATTTTGATTCAACGCGCAAGTCGTAGCGCATATTTGCTCAGGCGTTTAAATTTCGTCACCCTGTGTGTCGCAGTCGTCGTGTACGCCGGTCTCATCGCAATCGCGATTTATAATCTGCTTTTGCCACTCGTCGTGTTCAGTTCGTGCATTATGTTGGCAGAATTGCTCGTGTTTCAGATCGTACGAACGCTAAGCGATCATCTTGATTTGTTCCGCAGAGCCACTGACTAACGGGCACTGTTACTAACGAGCGTCAGTTTTGATATTTGCAACGCGAGCGGGCAAGAAGCGAAGTGCAAGCAACGACCCGAAGATTGCAACTGCGCCGACTGATGTGCAGGCAACTTGAAATCCGTCTAGAAAAGACGAACTTGCAATATCGCGAATCGCATTCGAAAGTGTTGCGTCACCAACCTGTTCAGAAACTGCGAACGCCGCACCAACGGATTGTTCAGCAGCTGATCGAGCAGCGTCGGGCAGCTTAAATGGAGCGAGCAACTTGACGATCTGTGGGCTGTATGTAGTTGCAAAAATGCTGCCGATGATCGCGACGCCGAGCGTGCCACCAACTTCGCGACTCGTGTCATTTATCGCCGAACCGACGCCAGCCATTTCGCGTGGCAACGAACCCATAATCGACTCTGAAGCGGGGCTTGTTACAAGCGCAAGCCCGCATGCCATCAACACCATGCTGCCCACTACGGGCCCGAAGTATGCGCTATTCGCTTTGAACATGCCTGCGCCAATTTGTGCGACGCCCATGAATAACAAACCAATCGGAACGATTCGTTTTGAGCCGTATCGCAATGAAAGTCGCGCAGCAATTGGTGAAGTGACGCCAGCACCGATCGCGAAGGGCAATGTGCGCAATCCTGATTCGAGCGGGTCATAGCCACGCACGAACTGAAAATATTGCGTGACTAGAAAAGTAAAACCAAACAGCGAGAAGAATGCAATTGCAATCGATGAACTTGCCGCTGTTACTCGCATGTCGCTAAACACTCGAACATCAAGCAACGGGTGCTCTGTGTTGAGCTCACGCCAAACAAATGCAGCGATTAAAACTGCAGTACCAATGAACCCCGCGATTGATGTGGCGCTCGACCAACCGCGATGTGGGCCTTCAATAATTGTGTATACGAGTAGCGATACAAATGCAATTGAAAGTAAGAAGCCAGCGATATCGAGTCGCTCGGCGTTTGGATCTTTTGATTCTGGAACGAATCGCCATTGAAGAATCAATGCAATAATCACGATAGGAATATTGATTAAAAAAACTGATCCCCACCAAAAATATTTGAGAAGTAAGCCACCAGTTACGGGACCGAATGCAACAGCGGCACCTGAAACTGCTGACCACACGCCAATCGCTTTTGCACGTTCGACGGGGTCACGAAACACATCTATGAGAATCGCCAGCGTGCCAGGGAAGACGAGCGCAGCACCAATTCCCATCAGGCCGCGTGCGGTGATGAGTGCGCCTGTTGTCTCAGTGAATGCCGCATATGCAGAGAACAATCCGAAAAGCACCATGCCAATCTGCATCATCAACTTTCGACCGAATCTGTCGGCGAGCCCACCACATGCAAGTAACAGGCCAGCAAAAACTAATGCGTATGAGTCGACGATCCATTGCAGGCCGCTCGTAGTTGCACCAAGCTCTCGTGCCAAAGTTGGTATAGCCACATTTATGATCAGGTTGTCAACGACAACAAGAAATACCGAAAGGCAGAGAATGGCAAGAATTTTCCAACGGCGCGCGTGCACTTTGCTGTCGGGATGGGTGAGTTCAGCGTTAGTTGGATTGTTGATTGACATAGACACTGTCTAGTATAAAAACTTGATAGTGTCAAGTTGTGGCCCCGAGACTTGTCGCGCAGTCGCTTCGTGAAAAGGTGATTAAAGCAGCCGTAAAGTACATCGCTGATTTTGGTCCGGATGGATTGTCTTTTCGCCAGATAGCAGCTGACGCTGGGGTAAGTCATCAGGCGCCGTATCACCATTTCACAGATCGAAGCGCAATTTTTGGCGAGATTGCGTTGCTTGGGTTTCGCAAATTTACTGCAGCGATGAATGCACCCACACATGCCGATGATGACCCTGACCAGGTAGTTCGACTTTGTGAGCGCTATGTAGATTTCGCGCTCAGCAACAAAGGCTATTTTCGAGTTATGTTTCGCTCCGATTTGTGTTTGATTGATGAGTCGCCCGAAACTCAACGGGCCGCAGATGATGCATTCGACACTTTGCTTGTGGCAGTCAAAGAGATTCTTGGCGACTCGGCATCAGTCGACGAAATTCGAATTCAAGCTACTGCGATGTGGGCGATAGCGCATGGTTTGGCAACACTTCTTATTGACGGGCCACTTGAGCGAAAGATCGGCAAAATTAGTGACCGTCGCGCGCTAGTTAGAAGTGTTGCGCAACGCGCAGCCGAAGGTTTCAGGTACGTGGAGTAATCTTCAAGAATGACCGTTGCTGCTCCACTACCTGAAGAACTTGAAATCACAATTGAGAATCAAGCGCTAAGCGAGACTGCAGAAAACTCAAAAGCTGTGCGCAGCGAGCAGGTTCGTGGTGAGAATTTGGTTGCCGCAAAATATTGGGGCGACATACAGTGGCGAATTATCGCGACATTCATTATGTTCAGCATTTGTTGGTGTGGTGTAATTTTTCTTGGCCTAAACCAGGTTTTGCCGTTGTGGCTATGTCTCATTGTTAACTCAGTTTTTGCATCAACTTTTTACATGCCGTTACACGAGGCAGCGCATAAAAATATTTGGGGCAAGCGCACTACAAGTCGCTGGGTCGAAGATGCAATCGGCAAAGCCTGCTCAATCCCCACTGGGATAAATTTTTCATCTCATCGTGCGGGGCACATGAGACATCATGCATTCACTAACGACCCTGCGCGTGACCCAGACCACTTCACCGATGGTCGCCTTAGTGAGTTACCTTTGAAGTTTTATGGGATGACGATGGTTTATTCGTTCTTGCCGTTCTTTGCGCTGATCAAGCCACTTCGAGTTCTACTTCCTAAAGACATGAGGCGTTTACTCAATGACCGTCAGGCGAGCAAGAGCGAAGGCAAGGCACAAATTCGTTTCTGGTTGCTCTCAACAATATTTTTGGTCGTATGTTTCGCGACCGGGCACGGCGTTGAAGCTTTGATGTTGTGGTGGTTGCCGGCACGACTGCAATTGATGTGGTTGAATCCGGCAAATGAGACAACTCGTTACCGACACACGCGAGTCGCAGTATTTCTTGGCTCACGAGTGTTGATTCGCGGTCACGATCATCACGCGATGCATCATCTATTTCCACGTGTGCCGCACTATCGCTTGAAGGCACTCTGGAAAGAACTCGCACCTGAATTAGTGCAACAGGGCGTTCGCGCCGAAGGCCGAGCTGTCGGCGCAACTAGCCCAGTCGTCTGGTAAAAATCTTACGAAGCGAGTGAGCCTGAGAAAACCTGCCAAGCAAGAATTGATTTCGCCACAAGACTAAGAATTATGTAACGACGTTCGCCATACACATAGTTCGCCCAT
>JAPKZT010000111.1 GCA_026393655.1 Actinomycetota bacterium
GTTTACAGCACTCAAAGTGGCCGCGCCCGCCTCGGTAATCACTGCATTTGTTAGTGAATACTTTGGTGGTCTACAAAACGGTCTAGGCAGTCGGATTACCAGCAATATTGCGAATTCTAAGAACGCCGCAGCATGGGCGTACGTTTTGGGCGCATGCCTACTTGGGCTAGCGTTCTACACAGTCTCCATAATTTTGGAGAGTCTGACTCGTAAGGGTCAAACAAAATAACAATAAATGCGGGTTAAAACCCGGGGGAGAAATAAATGAAGAGACAATCATTAAAGATGGCGCTTGTTGGCGTCGCTGTAATGTCGTTAATTGCTGGCGCCTGTGGCGGTAGTGATACAGCGGCAACACCAGACACTACGGCAACAGCCGAAACAACAGCACCAGCTGCAGAGTGTGTGACTCCAACTCCAGTGAAGTTGCAACTTCAGTGGTTTACTCAGGCGCAGTTCGCTGGTTATTATGCAGCACAAGATCAGGGTTTTTACACAGAGCAATGTCTTGATGTAACAATCTTGGAAGGCGCTGTAGACATTTCACCACAAACAGTTCTTGCTAACGGCGAAGCCGACTTTGCAATTTCGTGGGTTTCGAAAGCCTTAGCAAGTCGTGAAGGTGGAGCAGACATTGTGAATATCGCACAAGTCTTCCAACGTTCAGGCACATTGCAGGTTTCGTTCAAAGATAAGAACATCATGACTTCAGCAGACTTCAAAGGCAAGAACATCGGTAACTGGGGATACGGCAACGAATTTGAAATTTTCGCTGCACTCACCAAGGCCGGTCTTGATCCAGCAAAAGATGTCAAACTTGTTCAGCAACAATTCGACATGGCTGGGTTACTTGCCGGCGATATTGATGCAGCAGAAGCAATGACTTACAACGAGTACGCACAAGTGCTTGAGGCAGTCAATCCAAAAACTAAGGCTCTCTACACTGCAGGCGACTTTAATGTCGTCTCGTACGAGGGTGAAGGCGTTGGAATGTTGCAAGATGCAATTTGGGCAGACGGCAAGCGTCTCTCAGATGCTGCATATGTTGACACAGCGACAAAGTTTGTTGCTGCTTCACTTCAAGGTTGGGCATTCTGCCGCGACAACACATCGGCTTGCCGAGACATCGTCGTTTCAAAAGGTTCAAAGCTTGGTGCAAGTCACCAGTTGTGGCAAATGAACGAAGTTAACAAGTTGATCTGGCCAGCCGCAGGCGGCGCCGGAATGATCGACGCAGCAGCATGGGATCGTACAGTGGCTCTTTCGCAATCAGCAAAGAATCTCGAAGGCGGAACCGTGTTGACCAAGGCTCCAGATGCAGGTGCATACACCAATGACATCGTTACTGCAGCGCTTGCGTTGCTTAACGCTAAAGGTGTTGACACAACAGGTTCGGCATATATGCCAGAGACTGTTGCACTCACCGAAGGTGGAAACTGAGTTAGCTAAGTTACTAGTTTATTAGTTAATTAATTAACTTAAGATTGGCGGGTCGCTTCGGCGGCCCGCCTTTTTTATTTACTGCGATTCGGTTTCTGGCACGAAATTTATATATACGGACAATGTCGACAGTTGTTCACACAACAAAAGCCGCGTGCTTTTAGGGTGGCTGCGGTGATCACAAAAAGTGAACTGATCGGGTCAATATATCCGTCGATGCTGCGCGCCATTGCATCTGAATGTGCTGCGATAATTATTTCATAGCCAGGACTATCTGGAGACAGACGAGACTCATTGGGCTCGGTCAGCGAACGATTCGCGAGTTTAGTGATTCTGTTTTCATTAGTCATAATTTGATTAGTTCGTTTCAATGTTGTGAAAAATTTTTGCGAGTTGTTCGACGCCATCGGCGATTGATGGAGCAGGGCGAGCAAAAAATCGATCAGCGTTGACGCAGGCCGTGCGCCATGACGGATCAAACTCGTGTGCAAGAGCAGATGCTTCTTTCGCCGCACGAACTTCATCAAACCCACATGGAGCAAACACGACAATGTCTGGTCGTGCTTCACGAACCGCTTGCCAAGTTGTCGCTACAGACGGCACGCCAGGTTTACCGAGTACCTCAACTCCGCCGGCTGCTTCAACCATTTCGGGTATCCAGTGACCACTTGCAAATGGAGGGTCAAGCCACTCTGCGATAAACACTCGCGGCCGAGCCTTGCCGGCAACGGCTTTGCGTACATTTTCGACTCGTGTCAGCATCTGTTTGGCTACCTGTTCACCGCGCGATGCAACGCCAAGGGCATTTGCAAGAGTGATCACAGACTGCGCAACTTCTTTGATCGTGTGGGGATCAAGTGAAATCACTCGTGCGCCAACATCGCAGACATCATCACTTGACACCGCACAGACTCGACACAGATCTTGGGTAATGATCACATCTGGCGCCAACTGTCGCAACAAGTCTTCGTCAATTGCATAAAGTTGTTCACCATTATTTACTGCCGCGCGCACTTGAGCATCAATCGCTGGCCCCGACAAAGCAAGCGAATCAACTCGACTAAGTGAAACTATTGGCAGATTCACTGCAGACGATGGCCAGTTGCATTCGCATGAACGACCAACCAGTTGATCGATTAGTCCCAAATCGCCAATCATTTCAGTCGCACTTGGCAATAACGAGACGATACGCATGACGGATTAGCGGAGTAGATTTTGCGTTTGCTAGTTCTTGCAGCGCTTGTCGGCGAGATCAAGAACCTCGTCAATAATCGCAAGACCAGTCTTAATGTCCTCAACTGGCGTATTGCACGGTGGCACAACATGCATGCGATTGAAGTGTGTGAACGGCCAAAGATTGCGCTCTTTGCACGCCGCAGCAAGATCCATCATTGGCTTGGCGTCTGCGCCGGCTGCGTTAAACGGCACTAGTGGCTCACGAGTCTCGCGATTTTTGACGAGTTCAATTGCCCAGAACACGCCGAGTCCACGCACGTCACCCACGCTTGGATGTTTCGCCTTAATTTTTTCAAGCGCTGGCCCGATGATGTCGGTGCCCAACATTCGCGCATGCTCAACTATTTTTTCTTCTTTGAAAATATTGATCGATGCAACCGCAGCAGCACATGAAAGTGGATGTCCGCTGTAGGTGAGACCACCCGGGAAGGCTCGATCTTTGAAAGTGTCCGCAATTTTTTGGCTAATCACGACACCACCGAGCGGAAGATAACCAGAGTTGACTCCTTTAGCGAAGCAAATTAGATCTGGCGTTACATTCCATTTATTCACTGCAAACCATTCGCCGCAACGACCAAAACCGGCCATCACTTCATCACACATCATCACGATGCCGTGCTTTGTGCACAGATCTCGCACGCCCTGCAAATAGCCATCAGGCGGAACCAAGATACCGTTTGTTCCAACGACAGTTTCAAGTGCGATCATTGCGATTGTTTGCGGACCTTCAACCATCAACACATTCTCAAGATGTTCAAGTGCGCGTTCGCATTCTTGTTTATCACTCGTTGAGTGAAATGCTGAGCGATATGGGTAAGGTCCCCAAAACTTTACAGCACCCGATGCTCCGGTTTCGTTTGACCATCTGCGTGGATCACCAGTTAACGCAATTGCACCCGCTGTTGAGCCGTGGTACGAGCGGTAAGCCGTAAGAATCTTGTGACGACCTGTGTGTAGTTTTGCCATGCGTGTTGCGTACTCTGCGGCTTCGGCACCGCCGTTTGTGAAAAAAACCATGTTCAAATCGCCAGGCGCAAGTTCGGCGATTAAACGCGCGGCTTCGCTGCGTGAAGCATTGGCAAATGGTGGGGCAACTGTGCAAAGTTTGCCGGCTTGTTCTTGAATCGCTGCAACCAATTTTGGATGTTGATGGCCGATATTCAAATTAACTAATTGACTTGAGAAGTCAAGATATTTTTTGCCAGTTGAATCCCAGAAATATGAACCCTCGCCACCTGTAATTTCAGTTGGATTGAGAGTTCCTTGCGCTGACCACGAATGAAACACGTGGGCACGATCATCTAAATAAGCCTGGGTCTTGGTTGCTTCAATTGTCATATTCATAGCCTAATTCGTGAGGTTATACAAAAAGTTAACCAAATACGAAAAAGCCACACTCCCGAAACATTTCATGGACTTTTTTGAAACATTGGACTTCTAGATTGTTGCCAGTCACAGCGTCGTGCACTAGATAGCAATTTTTCAGCTAACTAGCCCATCACTAAAACCAGATCTAAAACAGATCAAAACAACGAAAAGAGGAATAATGAATTCGGATGTAACAGTTCTAGGAGCACAAATTTCGCTGCTATGGGTAGTGATCGGTGCGGCGCTAGTCGTGTTTATGCAGGCGGGTTTTGCGTTAGTCGAAACCGGTCTGTGCAGGGCGAAACATGCAGCCCATGTTGTCAGCACAAACTTCGCAATTTTTGGTTTAGGTTTTGTGGGCTTTTTTCTCATTGGTTTCCCACTCGCATTTGGCGGCTTTAGTTACTCGGCTTTTGGACTGGACGCACCAGTCGGCGAAGCGCTCATCGGCTCTGGTAATTGGGTCTTTGCTTGGGGCGGTGGTTGGGCGCTTTCGGGTGGCAACATCACGCCAGCGTTACTTGGATTCTTTTTGTACATGGCAGCGTTCATGGATACGACAGCGACGATTCCAACTGGCGCTATGGCTGAGCGTTGGAAGTGGGGAAGTTTTGTTATCTGGGGTTTATTTTGTGGTGGAATCTATTATCCCGTTATCGCTGCATGGACATGGGGCGGAGGCTGGTTAGCAAAAACTTGGGCGACGATGTCGCTTGGTGCTGGCTATGTTGACTTCGCCGGCTCCGGAGTCGTGCACATGGTTGGTGGTGTTGCGTCACTCGCAGGCGCAATGGTTCTTGGTCCGCGTATCGGAAAGTACGACAAAAAAGGAAACGCGATCACAATCGCAGGACACGATATTCCGATGGCGATGCTTGGAACTTTTATTTTGCTATTCGGTTGGTTCGGTTTCAATGCGGCGTCGACTCTCTCAGCAACAGATGTGCAGTTTGCAACAGTTGCGGCGAATACGGCAATCGCCGGCGCATTCGGCGCAGTCGCGTCAATGTTTTGGATCACACGTCGCACCGGCAAGCCTGATCCGTCAATGATGATCAACGGCATGCTCGCTGGTCTAGTAGCGATCACCGCACCATGCGCTTTTGTTGCCCCTTGGGCGGCTGCAGTTATCGGTATTATCGCTGCAATATTGGTTATCGAATCAAGTTTTTTTATTGAAAAGAAACTTCGTATTGATGACCCAGTTGGTGCAATCAGTGTGCACGGAGTGTGTGGTTTGTTTGGCGTTTTAGCAGTTGGAATTTTCGCCAACGGTTCGTATGGAGCAGGCTGGAACGGTTCTGAGTCAACTGGTGTTGCCGGAATCATCAAAGGTGATTGGAGTCAACTCGGTGCTCAAGCACTTGGCGGATTCACAATTCTCGTTGTTGATTTTGCATTGGCGTTTGGATTCTTCAAAATTCAAAACAGTTTGACCAAGGGTGGTATTCGTTCAACATCAGCAGATGAAATTGCTGGTCTCGATATCGAGATGGGTGTCCGCGCCTACCCAGAATTTGAACTAATTAAATCTAAAAACTAATCAACAATCTTTATATGTTTGGTTCCCGCCATTAGGAGGCAAGATATCAGTTAACACATTTTCTGTTAGTCTCGTATTTCAATGGCGGGAACTAAACATCTTGCAATTCTCGTAAGCGCCAACGGCTACGGCCATATCCGTCGCCAAATTTTGATCGCCACAGAACTGTTGAAACATAACTCAAATCTTCAAGTTAGTTTTGCAGTGACAGATGCGCAGCATCGAAGATTTAAAGTTGAAATAGAAAACCTTGGTGCTCGCGCAGAAGCAGTCGTTGGTATTACGGAAGATAGTGTTCGCTGGCGTCATGACGCAGCCAGTTATACCGACGCAAATCTAAACGGCTGGGAGTCCGAATTAAGGCGAACGCCAGCATTAATCAATGCCGATTTTGTGATGAGTGACAATCTTGTCGGTGCGCTTGAAACCAGACCCGATACCGTTTTGAGCGGATCGTTTCTTTGGCATGAAGTGATCTCCGCACATGCAATTAGCAATAAAGCATGTCGCAAGTTTGTTGAAAGAGAAATCAATCTGTTGCAAACTCACACTCCAAGAATGATTTGTAATGCAGATTTAGCAACTCCAGCAGTTCTCTCGCTGACAAATCCAATTCTGATGCCATGGATGGTTGAAGAATTCTCTGAGTCGCAGTTGGCGTCTCAGGTTTCACGCGGCAGCAGCCAACGATCAGCGATTTTGGTGCATGGCGGTGGGACTCGAACTTTAGATAGCCGCGTTCGAGTAATTGCTGAACTGCTGCGCGAAAATGGACATGTCGTATACACGGATCTTGAGGACGACTCAATGTGTTTCGACTATCAAGATTCGACTTGGCAAAAACTTGGCGTCGTAATTTGTCGGCCAGGAGTTGGTACCGCCACTGAATGTGTAAAGTGGCGCATCCCCATCGTTTTAATTCATGATCAGACAAATGTCGAAGCAGAATTCGTTGCCACAAGATTAAAAGAGTTAAAACTTGCGCATGAATGCGAATTCGGCAGCAATTATTTAGA
>JAPKZT010000336.1 GCA_026393655.1 Actinomycetota bacterium
CCGCAAAGTAATGCCCCTGGGCGTACCGTCCAATTTTCAGTCGTATGACCCATACCCAATAGTCATTGCGTCGGCTGGCAGTTCATGGATGAAAGACGTTGACGGCAACCGCTATACCGACTTCGATATGGGCTTTGGCGCGCTTTTTGCAGGCCATGTGAACCCTGCTGTGCGCCGTGCGATTGATGCACAGCTCGATCTCGGCACGCTTTTTGTATCGCCATGTGAAGACAACTCCGAGGTCGCCGAAATGCTCGCCGAGCGTTACGGCTTGCCACTTTGGCGTTTCACCAACTCTGGCACCGAGGCCACGATGGACGCAATCCGCGTGGCTAGAGCATCAACTGGTCGCGACAAGATCGTCAAAGTTGAAGGTGGCTATCACGGGCATCACGACGAAGTGATGATTTCGATGAAGCCGCCGCTTTCAGTGGCTGGCCCTGCGCGCAAGCCATTTTCGGTGCCGTCAAGTGCTGGCATCACCGCCGACACAATTAAGACGACAATCGTTGTGCCATACAACGACCCTGAGGCGCTCGAAGATGTTCTGCGCGCGGGCGACGTTGCGTGTTTCATAGTTGAGCCAGTTATGCAAAATATTGGGATTTGTAAACCGTTGCCTGGTTACTTGCAAGCGGTACGCGAAATTACTCAGCGCTACGGCACACTGTTAATTTTTGACGAAGTAAAAACTGGCATCACTTCTGGTTGGGGTGGCGCGACTGGAGTACTTGGCGTAACACCAGACCTTGTCGCGCTCGCCAAATCAATTGGCGGCGGTTTGCCACTCGGCGCTTTTGGCGGCAAGCGCGAATACATGGACACGATCACCGATGGCAGAGTTGTGCACCTCGGCACATACAACGGCAACCCGTTGTGCATGGCCGCGGCCAAAGCAGTTTTGCGTGAAGTTTGTACGCGCGAGGCAACACAATCCGCGATTGATTTAAATACAAAAATCGTAGATGCGTGTGCTGATGTCATTGATCGTGCTGGAGTCGACGCAAATGTTGTGCAATTTGGTGCCAAGGGTTGCGTCACTTGGTCGCGCGAACCGATTCAAAATTATCGCGACTACAAAGCAACAGATTTTGATCTTGCATACGCTCAATGGATTCACGGCATCAACCGCGGCATACTTTTGCCGCCAGGTCTCGACGAGCAGTGGTTGATTTCAATAATGCACGGCGAAGCCGAAACACTCAACTATGCAAATGTGTTTCAAGAATTTGTAGATGAACTTCTAGTCTGAGATAAATCAAACTATAAAATTTTACGATGGCACAAAAGTCTCCATCGGTTTTACGAATGTTGTGTCGTGGATTAATAAGACGTTGCGCACACTGTGGCGAACCAGGTGCCTTTTTTATTTCATGGTTTAAAACCCAAGATCGTTGTCGTGGTTGCAAACTTTTGTGGCAACGCAACACGCAAGGTTTTGTACTCGGTGCTCTAGCGATTAATTTTGTCTTGACTGGGCGATTAATTTTGTCTTGACTGGTGGTGCGCTGATCGCGACGCTTGTGATCGGTGTCGTGACTAGCTATCCAGATTTGGCGATTTTTAAATTGTTAGTTTCGACTATTGGCGTAACTTTATTTGTCGGCGTTCTTGGCTATCCAATTTCGTATACGTCATGGCTAGCCGTAGACCTGATCATGCGTCCTGTTGAATCTGGCGAGATAGCGAACAGCCCCATCGAATGAGCTGACCGCCTAAAGCCTTATGTTATAAAGGCTTTAGGATGCTTGACCGAACATCTGTTCGTGTGTAAGGTTGCGTACAACACCCCATACCTAAGGTGCTCAATTCTAAACCAAATAACAGTTTCCCCGATAATTACAAACAACAAACGAAAGGCAAGACAATATGAGTAATGAAAAAGACAAAGCCCTCGAAGTAGCCCTTGGGGCAATCGACAAGCAGTTCGGCAAAGGGTCGATCATGCGCATGGGCGATAAGCAAGGCCTCGAGATTGAATTCATCCCAACTGGTGCTTTGCCGCTTGACATCGCACTTGGCATCGGTGGCGTTCCACGCGGACGCATCGTCGAAATCTTCGGTCCAGAGTCGTCAGGTAAATCAACCTTGGCAATGCATATCGTGGCTGAAGCCCAACGCAATGGTGGTATCTGCGCCTATGTTGACGCAGAACACGCAATGGATCCTCTTTATGCAAAGGCCATTGGCGTTGACACCGACAATCTGTTGATCTCTCAACCAGACACCGGTGAGCAAGCGCTTGAAATCGTTGACATGTTGGTGCGCTCTGGTGCACTCGATGTGATCGTCATCGACTCGGTTGCTGCGCTTACTCCACGAGCCGAAATTGAAGGCGAGATGGGTGACAGTCACATGGGTCTGCAAGCTCGCCTTATGAGTCAAGCAATGCGCAAACTCACAGCCAACTTGCACAAGTCGAACACAGTTGCCGTATTCATCAACCAGTTGCGTGAAAAAATTGGTGTGATGTTTGGTTCACCAGAAACAACTCCCGGTGGTCGTGCACTTAAGTTCTATTCGTCAGTTCGACTAGACATTCGTCGTATTGAAACAATCAAAGACGGCGTTGAAGTCGTTGGTTCACGCACTCGTGTAAAAGTAGTGAAGAATAAAGTTTCGCCACCATTCCGTCAGGCAGAGTTTGACATTATGTACGGAAAGGGCATCAGTCGCGAAGGCGCAGTTCTTGACATGGCAGTCGAAATGGGAATCGCCAAAAAATCTGGCGCGTGGTTCACATATGACGGTGAGCAACTCGGTCAGGGTCGCGAGAACGCCAAGCAGTTTCTCTCTGAGAACACCGAAGTAATGGTGCAGATGGCAGATCGGGTTCGCCGACAATCAATGCCGGTCGTTGAGCCTGAGATTGCAAAAATCAATTCGGTTGACAAATCGATCGACAAGACCGAGAAGGTCGACGCGGTCTCAAAGATAGAAAAGACTGAAGTGCTCGCCACTGCCAAACCAGCTGCAGCAAAACCAGCCGCCGAGAAAGCAACCAAGAAGGCTTTCACGGCTAAAGACGATCAACCAATTCAGTTATAACAAATCGCTAACTAATACTGCCAATTAGATAACGCGGCCGGTGGGTATTTGAGTCCCACCGGCTTTGGCATTTTAGATATTGGCACTGATATCTAGGCGATAAAATAGAA
Source organism: Actinomycetota bacterium (assembly GCA_026393655.1). Lineage (GTDB taxonomy): Bacteria > Actinomycetota > Acidimicrobiia > Acidimicrobiales > Ilumatobacteraceae > BACL27. The sequence continues at coordinate 3,159 of JAPKZT010000336.1, forward strand.
GAGTCGTGACCCGCAACTATTTCGTTCGCACCTTTGGGTGCCAAATGAACGAGCATGACTCAGAGCGCATCTCTGGGCTTCTTGAATCTGACGGAATGACAAATGTCGACAGTGTTGCGACAGCAGATGTCGTGGTGATTAATACATGCTGTATTCGTGAAAATGCCGATGACAAGTTTTATGGCACTTTGAGCCAGCTAAAAAACTGGAAGACAGAGCAAGACGGCAGACAAATACTTGTCGCAGGCTGTTTGGCTCAAAAAGACCGTGATGCAATTCGAAAGCGCGCACCGTATGTCGATGTTGTGATTGGTACGCACAATGTGCATCGTGCAGCCGAGTTGCTCGAACAAACCCGAGATGGGCGACCAGTCACCGAAATTCTTGAGGAGGCGATACTTGATGATCACACGATGTTTCCGAGTGCCTTGCCGATGCGTCGAGAGATCTCTTATAACGCTTGGGTGACTATTCAGATCGGCTGTGACAACACCTGTGCTTATTGCATCGTGCCTGCGGTGCGAGGCAAGGAGATCTCGCGTCCGGCATCTGAAATTCTTGCTGAGGTCGAATCTCTGGCGCGTAGTGGTGTCACGCAGATCTCTTTAATCGGCCAAAATGTCAACAGCTACGGGCGTGACCTTTCGATGTCGGCACGTGCAGCCGGCGATACGAGTGTTAAGCCGAGACCGCAATTTGCCGAACTGTTGCGCAAGGTTGGTCAAGTCGCTGGTATTCGCAGAGTTAGGTTCGTTAGTCCCCATCCAAAAGATATGCGCGAGGATACTTTTTTGGCAATGGCTGAGACACCAAATGTTGTTGAGCATCTGCATTACCCGATGCAATCTGGCTCAGACAATGTGCTTGCGTTAATGCATCGTGGCTACACCGCTGAGCGGTACATGAAACAATTAATGCAAGCCAGAGCGATGATTGACGACCTTGCGGTTACAACCGATGTAATAGTCGGGTTTCCTGGTGAGACAGAACAAGATTTCGTGCAGACGGTAGAAGTTTGCGCCGAAGCTTGTTTTGATTCAGCGTTTTCTTTTATCTTTTCACCACGGCCAGGCACTCAAGCTGCGCAGATGGCCGACAAGTTCATTGACCCGCAGTTGGCAGTCGAGCGTTACGAGCGACTCAAAATAGTTCTTGATCATTCTGCAGTAATAAAGCATCGTGAGCGAATAGGTCGAATTGAAGATGTTGTAGTCGAAGGAATGAGTAAAAAGAATCCACACTTAACAACTGGTCGCACTCGGCAAAACAAAATCTTGCATTTCAGTTCGCCAGAGAGTTTGCGCGTCGGTACATATGCCAAGGTTGAAGTAACTGATGCAGCGCGGTTTCATTTGTCTGGCCATCTAATTGAGGTCGGCGATGCACCAACACATAAAGTGCGAATCGCTGTTTCAAGTGGTAATTAAGTTTCGTCGAGTCGTAACAGTTTTCAAATGAGCAGCAAACCAGTAGTCATTGTTGGTCCGACAGCAAGCGGTAAATCTTCGGTAGCGATGGCAGTTGCGCAGGCTGAGACATCTACCAACTCACCGATACACATCGTGGCAGTTGATGCGATGCAGGTTTATCGGGACATGAATATTGGTACCGCAAAGCCAACTATCGCAGACCAAACACTTGTGCCGCACCATTGCATTGACTTGGTTGACAGTCACGAACGGTTTACAGTTGCAGAATTTAAAAAGAGTGCGACGATCGCGGTTGAATCAATATCAAAACTCAATGGCCGAGCGCTATTTGTTGCCGGCACTGGTTTATATCTGACAGCAGTGATTGATGATTTAGTTTTACCTGGCGAGTTTCCAGAGACTCGAATTGCGCTTGAACAAGAATCAAACACGGCAACTTTGTTTGCGCGACTCAATGATTTAGATCCTGATGCTGCACAAAAAATTGAACGATCGAATCGTCGTCGAATTGTTCGTGCGCTCGAAGTTTGTATCGGTAGCGGAAAACCTTTTAGTAGTTTTGGCCCTGGTACGAGTGCATACCCTGACAATGGTGTAATCCAAATTGGCCTACGTTGGAGTCGCGATAAACTTGCCCAACGCGTAGAAGACCGTGTGCATGCGATGATGAATGAAGGCTTGCTCGCTGAAGTCACTGCACTGCGAAACTCAAAACAGGGGTTATCTCGAACTGCGGCGCAAGCTCTCGGCTACAGAGAATTGCTTGTACACCTTGATGGCAAGATGAGCGAGACAATTTGCTGTTCGCCAAGAACGATGGTTCCGTCGAGACCCGCGTATCAAGTGGGTTTCAATCAGTGAAGACCCAGTTGCTGAAATTGTGCCTTTAGTCGCCAAACATTTACGCTAAACATTAATCATCATGCAGGTAGTCGTAACAAAGCACCACGGACTCGGAAACGACTTTCTCGTTCTTGAAACGTCACAATTCGAAGTTGCGCCCGATGTTGAACTCAAGAAAATAGATTGGCCGAGTATTGCCAAGCAATGGTGTGATCGAGAAACAGGCATCGGCGCTGATGGTTTATTGTTGCTATCGCGTCGAGGTGAATTCAAACTTACGATGAAACTTTTTAACCAAGATGGATCTCGCGCCGAAATGAGTGGTAACGGCATCAGATGTTTAGTGCAGGCCGCATTCGATCGAGATGGCTGTGATGAGCCAGTTTCCTACACGGTTGCGACAGATGCAGGCGATCGTGTTGTCGATGTACAACCAGTTTCACACGAAGCAGTGATCGCAAGCGTTGACATGGGTCGTATCGAGAAATTAGATGAGCCCCAAAACTGGGCAACGGTCGGTTGCGATCCAAATCGTCCTGTGATGCACTTGTCAGTTGGCAACCCTCACTCTGTGGTCGGAGTTGAAGATGTCAAACTCGTCAACTTATTGGAAATTGGGTTGAAAGTACCGCAAGTAAATTTAGAAATTGTTGAAGCAGGACCAGAGAACAACGCGATCACGATGCGCGTGCATGAACGCGGTGCAGGCATTACTCAAGCCTGCGGAACCGGCGCATGTGCCAGCGCATGGGCGGCAAGCAAATGGGGACTTGTACCATCTTCGGTCACCGAGATACTCGTGCACCAGCCTGGCGGCGATGCGACTGTACGTATTAATTATCCGCAACAAAATCATGTAACGCTCATTGGCCCAGCACACTTTTCTTCGCGCCACAATTTAGAGATTATTTCGTGAACACTCCGTATCAGGAGGCACTCGGTTCGACTCTCATCTCTCGCGGCATTCGCGAAAAAATTGTTTTAGTAGCAGTGACAATGTCCGATCGCACCGACGATGAGACGCAAGATTCACTAGACGAACTTGCTCAGTTAATTGATACGGCCGGCGCAGACGAAGTTGCGCGAATTACTCAGCGCCGTGATGCACCTGACAGCGCGTATTACATCGGCAAAGGAAAAGTTGAAGAACTGAAAGAACTTTGTCTTGCGCTCGACTCTGACACAGTTGTTTTTGACAACGAACTTTCGCCTGGGCAGCAATATAACTTAGAAAAACTTCTTGGTCGCACTGCGCTTGATCGCACCGCAGTCATTCTTGATATTTTCGCACAGAACGCACACACTCTTGAAGGTAAAGCACAAGTTGAGTTGGCGCTACTGAGATATCGCCTGCCGAGAATTAGGCGTGGTGCCAAGGCGGGGTTATCACAGCAGGCGGGTGGCATCGGTTCGCGTGGTCCTGGTGAAACCAAACTTGAAGTTGATCGTCGTCGGATAGGTGAGCGAATCAGCCGCTTAGATCGCGAACTTGATGGATTGCAAAAAACTCGGCAAGAACAACGCAAGAGCCGAGGAAGAAGCGGCCTTGGCGCAGTTGCAATAGTGGGTTACACCAATGCAGGCAAATCGTCTGTTTTGAATAGATTGACGAGTGCAGGAGTGCTTGTAGAGAATCGTTTGTTTGCAACGCTTGACCCAACGACTCGTCGACTTGCATTGCCTGGTGGCGAACCAGTCTTGCTTTCAGACACTGTTGGTTTCGTTCGACGCTTGCCGCACGGATTGATTGAAGCGTTTAAGAGCACACTCGAAGTTGCTACTGCGAGTGATCTGCTAATCCACGTAGTTGATGCGTCGGCAGTAGACCCGAACGGTCAGATAATTGCGGTTCGCGAAATACTCACTGAAATCGGCGCAGATAAAGTGCCCGAGTTACTACTCATAAATAAATCTGACCTTGACCCAGATTCTGCTAAGCGTCTCGCTAACGAATATCAGGGCGCGGTTGCCTTTTCTGCTGCTACAGGTGAAGGCTTAAATGGTTTACTTTTGGCGATCGGTGATCGAATGCGGGCATTGACAACGGTGATTGAATTGTTAATACCGTACGATCGTGGCGACATAGTGGCCACAGTGCATCGAGAGGGTGAAGTTGTGTCAACATCGAACGAAGAAGTTGGTATGAGAATTCGAGCGCGGCTCGCCGATGCCAGCGCCGGGCGTCTGAGCGAATTTGTGGTCGCCCAATGACCCAAGGTTTTGTTCCACCGCCATATCCGTATGACAGGCTGGATAAGTTCAAGCCGCTCGCGAACAAATTTGAGGGTGGTCTTGTAGATCTCTCAATCGGCACGCCGTGTGACGCGCCTACTCCAGAAATAATCGCTGCACTCTCAACATCAAATAGTGAGCGGGGCTACCCACCGAGTATCGGTTCAGATGCTTTGCGCAAGGCCGCTCAAGACTGGATGCAACGCAAGTTTGATATTTCGGTGCCAACTTCGCAGATCGCAGCTTGTATTGGCAGCAAAGAATTCGTCGCTACGACGCCCCAATATATGAAACTGCGAACGCCTGAACGTGACACGGTTTTGTTTCCGGCTGTTTCGTACCCAACTTATGAGATGGGCGCAATTTTGGCAGGTTGCCGACCTGTGGCCGTGCCGATGACACCAACTGGCGGTCTTGATCTTTCAAAAATTTCTGAGGCTGATATTAAACGTGCACTGATGATTTGGAGCAATTCACCGAACAATCCGACAGGCGCATTAGATGATCTTGCAGCACTCGCAGCATGGGGTCGTAAAAATAATGTTCCAGTTTTTAGTGACGAGTGTTATGTCGAGTTCACTTGGGCCCGACAGCCTGAATCTATATTGCAACACGGTCTTGATGGCGTTGTGGCGTTGCATTCACTTTCTAAGCGCTCGAACTTGGCAGGATTGCGTGTTGGTTTTTACGCAGGTGACGAAGAGATAATCAACTACTTAAAAGAAGTTCGTAAACATGTCGGCATGCTTGTGCCCGGGCCAGCTCAAAGCGCCGCAGTTGTGGCGCTGAACGATGACGCACATGTTGCAGTTCAGCGCGATGTTTACATGCATCGTCTTGAAAAAATGACCAGTGTGTTGACCAAGTGGTCAGGATTCGATATTCAACTGCCTTGTGGTGGCTTTTATTTGTGGTTCGATGCAAACGACGGCTGGGCATTCGCCGAGCGTTTAGCGAGAAAAGGCGGCGCAATTGTCAGCCCTGGCGATTTTTACGGTGCTGGTGGTGCGAATAATGTGCGTGTTGCAGTTGTTCAACCAGATGATCGCATCGCCTTAGTCGCCGAGCGATTAGGCGGAATCAAGTGAAGTCAGTCATTCGCACGGCCGGAAAGTTTGGACTCGGAGCATTTTTCTTCGTGTTGATGTTTTTGGTAACCGATATGTTGCTCGTACCCAGAATTTTCGGCGTAGTGCGGCAAGCCGCTTACGCTCGAAGTGATTATTGGAGCGAAGCTTTCCTCAAGGAGTCATCAATGGTTGCCGACGGGGAAATTATTCATCAGACATCGGTCGGAGATGTTTCTATTATGACTGACTTTGACGGTCGCTATATCAACGTTGATGGTGGTTTGCGCCGCACAGAACCGGTTCCGGTTAATGCGACTCGGCGTATCGTTGTATTTGGCGGTTCGACAACGTTCTGCGCGGAGGTGCCCGATGCCTTGACTTGGCCGTCACAGCTCGCACGACGAGTATTAGAACGTGAAACACAAGTCATAAATGCGGGCCTCTCGGGAGCAGAGTTCGCTAACCGAGTAGAAGCACTTGAAGGATCAAATTTAACACGTTCAGGCGATGTCGCAATTTTCTTTGTCGGCGTCAATGATGCGGTTATCGGTTATCAAGCGAATCAGGTCGTCGGCCCCCTCGCTCGTTGGCCTCTACTTCGTCGTTTTATCGAAGTGACGCTGAGTTGGAGCAGATCGGGTCGCATTGCGTTAAATCGCTCACAACAACTGTCCTTTGAAATCACAGCCAGTTCGCAGGACGCAGTCGATCGGTTTAGAATTTCGCTGGCTCGTGCGGAGGAGGTTGCGCTAGCGAAGAATGTTCGGCTCCTTGTAGTTCTTCAGCCCAGCCGGTTGATAGAGACCCCACATATCTGGGGAACCGTAAACGAGAGTGTTGAAGAGTCGTACATCAAATCTTTCAGAGATTTCTATCGCCTTTTAATCGGTAGCCCCGATTTTCACGATCATTTTGTAGACGGCACACGAATTTTTGATTCGCTTAATGAATCCCCTTACTTGGATATCGTGCACGTTCAGGAGGATGGAAATGAGGCGATTGCAAGTTTTATGTACGCCGAACTTAAGAGTCGTGGCTGGCTTGACTAGCGAAAAAGTAGGATTAAGGGTGATGGTTAAGAGAAATTTTTTTGTGGTTGCTATCTCATCTGTTGTGTTGCTGGCAGGCTGCAGTTTCGGCGTCGGTGAGAAAAATACTTGGGATGTCACTCAGCCAATCGAGACAGGCGTGACGGTTGAAGCCACAGGTTCAGTAAAAGTTGTGCCAGACGGTGTGCAATTCAATTTTTCTGTTTTCGCAGTTGAATCCACATCAAGAAGTGCATCACAGCGAGCAAATGTCCTAGCTGCGCAAGCCCGCGAGTCACTTGATAACTCTGGTGTCGACAGCAAAGATATTTCTACGCAAAATGTCACTGTCTACCCAGAATATTCATATTCTCAAGAGGGAGTTCAAAAATTGACTGGTTTTCGCGCATCACAGTCTTTTGCCGTAACAATGCGTGACACCAAAAAAGCTGGCGAAGTAGTTGACGAAGTTGTAAGAGCGGTCGGCACTGATCTAACGATTGACACGCTTGCACCAATTGTGCTTGATACCAAAGATGCAGCAGATCAAGCCCGAGAAAACGCGATCAAGATAGCCAAGAAAAAAGCTGAAGATTACGCCAAATTGCTGAACGTCAAAC
>JAPKZT010000121.1 GCA_026393655.1 Actinomycetota bacterium
GAGCCAATTTATGACGATGGCCCGAGTGCAGAACAGCTTGAAAAAGTTGCAATGCGAACAGCGACCGACGGTTCAGTTGATGTCAGTGAGTTGCGCTACGAAGTTATGTTTTTGTTAGATCTTGATGACACCAAGTTGAAGAAATTCAAAAATGCTTGGGGAGAGATTGGTGATTCGATTGTCGTAGTCGGTGGTGACGGACTATATAACTGTCATATTCACACCAACGACATTGGCGCTGCTGTCGAAGCGCCACTAATTGTTGGTGGTCGTCCTTCAAAAATTCGAATAACTGATTTGTTTGAAGAAATAGCAGAGGAGCACGCCAAGCGTGAAGAGAGTCTTGGCGCACCTGTTGAAGTTTTGGGTGGTTCGCGTTCGGCTGGCCGCGCTGGTTCACGCCAAGCTGCGTTACCACCAGTTACTTGTGCGGTAGTCGCAGTTGCAAGTGGAGAAGGTCTTGCAGAGTTATTTGGACAAATGGGCGTGCATGGTGTTGTGACCGGTGGACAGACGATGAATCCATCGACTCAAGAATTGTTAGATGCCGTTGAACACATGAACGCAACACAAGTTGTGATTTTGCCAAACAATAAAAACATTATTCCCGTGGCAAATAAAATAGATGAACTTACTAAGAAAGATGTTCGAGTAGTTCCAACATGTTCGATGCCAGAGGCACTCGCAGCGCTCGTTGCTTATGACCCAGAGGCATCCGCAGAACACAACGGCTCGCAAATGTCTCGTGCTGCAAGTTCGGTTGCAACGGGCGAAGTTACTCAAGCCGTGCGCGATACAAACAGTGATGCCGGTCAAGTCAAAGCTGGTGATTTTATTGGTCTTGTGCGAGGTGACGGTGTTGTCGCTGTCGCTAAAAATCTAGAGTCCGTTTGCCACGACTTGCTAGCAAAATTAATTACACCAGGTCGCGAGTTATTGACAATTATCTCAGGCGACGGAGCAACTTCTCAGAGTACTGAATCACTTGTTGCTCATGTCGCATCTGTTCATCCGCAGATTACCTGCGAAGTTCATTTTGGTGGCCAGCCGTTATATCCATATTTGTTTGGTGTCGAGTAAAACGAGTCCCGCATGACGGGCAAAATCACTTTGCGTGACCTAGCCGACATTGATGTCGAAGTGCTCAAGGGCATCGGCGACAAACGAAAACTATCTCTGGCCGAATACGGCATCACGAATGTTCTTGAGTTGCTGATGAATTATCCGCGCAAGTGGGTTGATCGCACCAATGAGGCTCGTGTGAGTGATCTCGTAGTTGGGCAAGAAGCATTAGTGATCGTTGAAGTTCGCAAAGTTTCGAAATTTACGACAAAGAATCGACGCACGGTGGTGACGATTCAGGTCGGTGACGAATCGGGACGGCTTACGGCAGTGTTCTTCAATCAACCTTGGCGTGAACGCCAACTCAAGGTTGGTACACAAATTTCGATGTTCGGAAAGCCCGACCTATTTCGTGGAGTGTTGCAGATGAATAATCCGCTAGTTGATCTAATCGGCGACCGCACTGGACGAATAGTGCCGATTTATCCGCAGAGTGAGAAGACTCAAGTCTCAACATGGGAGCTCGCAACTTGGGTCGAGAATGCTCTTGAGCGGTGTCGCGAACGTGGGCTTTCAGACCCGGTGCCGGCTGAGTTAATCAGCAGACTTGAACTTGTAGATCGAACGGCCGCACTGTGGGCGATTCACTTTCCTGAGACGATAGTCGCAAAACAAAATGCTCGACGCAGACTTGCGTTTGATGAACTTCTGCGTGTTCAAGTTGTATTGGTCGGTCGCAAGCGCGCGTTTGAACTTGACAACACAGGCATTCGTCATGTTGTAAACGGCAAACTGCAGCAGCGCTTCGTTGCGGCGATTCCATTTGCACTGACTAGCGCACAGCAACGAGTGATCGCAGAAGTAAATAATGATCTTGCGTCGCCTCACCCGATGCATCGGCTACTACAAGGCGATGTTGGTAGCGGCAAAACTGTCGTGGCAGTTTCAGCAATGCTTGCGTCAGTGCAAGGTGGGCACCAAGGTGCGCTGATGGCGCCGACAGAAGTTTTGGCAGAACAACATTTCAATGGTGTGAGAAAACTTCTTGAAGGACTACTCGTTCCGGATGCTAATAATTTGTTTGGTGATCGACAGTTACGCGTCGATCTATTAACAAGTCGCGTGACCAGTGAACGTCGCCGAGAGTTACTGCGCGATTTGGCAAATGGTGGAGTAGATATTTTGATTGGCACTCACGCACTAATTCAACAAGGCGTTGAATTCGCGTCACTGGGTGTGGCAGTGATTGACGAGCAGCATCGTTTTGGTGTTGAACAGCGTGCAGCGCTGCGAAGTAAGGGCGAAAATTCAGAAACTTCTGTTCGCGAGAAAACGCCGACATCACCCGATGTTTTGGTTATGACCGCCACGCCGATTCCGCGTACCGCGGCCATGACCGTTTATGGCGATCTTGATGTCAGCGTGCTTGATGAAATGCCGCCAGGTCGAACACCGATTAAAACATTCTGGATCGCTGGCAAAAAATCTGAAGCCAAAATGTGGAGTGAAGTGCGTGATGCAATTGCACAGGGTCAGCAGGCATTTGTTGTCTGCCCACTCATTGAAGAAAGTGAAAAATTAGAGGTGGCGTCTGCGCAAGACACTTACAAATTGCTTGGTAAGACCGAACTAAAAGGTTTGAAACTTGGTTTGTTGCACGGCCGACTCTCGTCAAATGAAAAAGATGAGACAATGACAAAGTTTCGTGAACGCAAACTTGATGTGCTCGTTGCGACGACCGTGATTGAAGTCGGCGTTGACGTGCCGAACGCAACTTGTATGGTTGTGCTTGATGCCGATCGCTTCGGTATTGCGCAGTTGCACCAATTGCGTGGTCGTGTCGGTCGTGGTGTTATTGCGTCTCGTTGTTGGCTCGTGACTAGTAACGAAGAAATTCGTTCACCCCGAGTTGACGCTTTGGTTGAGTCAACTGACGGCTTCTTTCTAGCAGAAGTAGATCTTGATCTGCGCGGCGAAGGCACGATCATGAATACGGCACAAAAAGGTCGTAGTGATTTGAAACTTGCCTCGTTGCGCAACGACCGCGACTTAATTGAACTTGCACGAGCAACGGCATTTGAAATTATTGATGCCGACCCAACTTTAAAAAGTCACAACGAAATTCGTGACGAGATAGATCTGTTGCTGACCCCAGATGAAGAAGAGTTTCTTTTCAAAAACTAGTTTCAGTCAAAAGTTTTTATTCTCCTAGTGGTGCGAGCACCAAATCCCAACGGTCAAGACAGTCGCTGCATCGATACGCGAC
>JAPKZT010000029.1 GCA_026393655.1 Actinomycetota bacterium
AGATACGGCATGATTATTTGGATTCCGAGTGATCCAAACTCGGAAATTCCATTTGTCGATAGTTCGGATTTGGACGAGGTATCTAAAGTCCTTCTGAGTGCAGGTGTTCAATTTCTCGAAGACAGCGAGCCTGCGTTCAATGAATAGTCCTCTGATTTTTTAATAAGCAGTGAAGTTCTTTTTGCGTTTACAAAATCTAATTAGCTGCGCCTTTTTCCAGCGTCGTCTTCGGAACTTTCATTCATGTTGAGTGGTTTGCGCGGGGGCAGAGGTGCGCGGAGTGGTTAATCCTCTGAGAGTTTGTATTCGCTGCCGCATTGTGGGCAATCGGCAGTTTGTTCGCCGTAGAAGAAAATAGGCACGCCGCATCCGTCGCAGATTTCTCCGTCGATTATTTCGTCACGATCCATAACGAGACATTAGCCAGTCGGGCGGTCGCCAACGGCTTAGTCACAGCTGTCGCCGTCGGCTAACATCAAGAGTTCACCGTCGCGTCAGCAGTTAGCGCCTCAAAACCCGAAACACGCTGTGCGCCTGAGGTATAGGGTTTCGTATGCGCACAATTAAATCAACCGTCATCGCAGTCTCGCTTGTTTTAACAACACTGATCTCACACCAAATGGTTAGCGCCGCGCCGACCGATGTGTTTCCGAAGGGTCCATATAAAGCGACGTTGATCGCCGAACAAATTCTGTACCCGAGTTTGCTTGGCGTGACCGCGGGCCTACCGGTCGCCGATGTCTCGGGCGTGTTGCTCGCCGACGGCAAACTTCGCGCCTATGTCTTTGCGCAAAATAAAGGCATCGAAGTCTGGGATTCATCAGACGGCAAAACTTTCACTCGCGCCGGCAACGCGTTCGGCGGCGACAACGGCTACGGCATGCCACGAGTGATCAAACTCACCGACGGTCGCTTCCGCATGTACAACCTGTCGAGTGGGGGCATCTCGTGTTCGATCTCGAGTGACGGCCTCAATTTCACACTCGAAAACGTCGCCTGTATCGGTCGCACCGCATTCGGTATCACCGGCAACATGACGGCCCCTGGCATCGTCAAACTCGCTAGCGGTGGTTACCGCGCATATTTCTCGACTGTGCCAGTAATGGGAAGTGCGTCTGTCGCACAAAAGTCTTACAGTGCCACATCGCCCGACGGCTTAACCTGGACACCCGACGCAGGCGTTCGCATCGGCACCGGCTCGAGCCTTGATCAAAGTGCCGAACACCCAACTGCAATCAACCACAGTGACGGTTCGGTGACGATGTTTTATTTCGACGGCATAACCCACGGTCTCTATTACGCGTCAAGCAAAGATGGATTGACATTTTCAAACCCGACGGCGTTTGATCTCTCGTCGCTTTCGCCGCGCTTTAGAACTGCATCCGGCAACGACCCAGATATTTTCTTGGATAAAAACGGTGACATGATTCTCTGGGCAGGCGAGTTCAGTCCTTCAATCGGTGGTTATATCTTGGCGGTGAAACTTACACAAGCATCTGCAGGTGGCTCATCGACAACTGCGACGACAATAGCGACATCGGGCTCAGGTGCGAGCAACGCAAAAACAACCATTAGTTGTGTCAAAGGCAAAACTGTTAAAAAAGTTACGGGCACTAATCCCAAGTGCCCCGCGGGCTACAAAAAGAAATAGTCGGCTAGGTCGCGCCACTCAAAGTTCCTTTTTGCGTTTTGAGCAACCTGCGCAACGGCGCTCGGTGAAGTTATAGCTAGTCGCGAGCCAGATCACGGTTAGCGCTATTAGCCTCAACGTCATTAATAATCAAATAATCGTCATCTCGGGCAGCCTGCGCAAAGCCTCGTTCACAACTGCCGTCTGTTGCGCACTTGTTAAAGAGATGAACGAAACCCAAAAATCCTCAGCTGGTAACAAAATTGAGTTTGTTTTGCGTGACTACGTTCGTGAACTGCCGCTCTATGACGGAGATCTAGATATCAACGCAAACATTAACGCCGACACCGAGACCCCACCTGCTGCTGTTGTCGACTTTCGCCGCGAAATGAGCGAGGCCCATGCGATCATCATCGGCACACCCGAATATAACTACAACGTGCCCGGTGGATTAAAAAATGTCATCGATTGGGCATCGCGGCCATTCGCCAAGCATTGTTTAATCGGTCGTCGCGTCGGTGTGTTCGGTTGTTCACCAGGCGACCGAGGTGGCAAGGCCTCAGTCGAATATCTGCGAAACATCGTGCCGTTGCTCGGCGCAACACTCGTTGGGCAAGAGTTGCTATTTCCAAAAATCAATTCGTTGATCTCGCCAGACGGAAAAATAGATAGGAGCGTGATGTCGCCGCTAACCGAACTGGCTAACGAACTGGCCGACTAATTTGTCGTCACGACACCTGACCATCGCGCGACTTCGGCTGCGATATCAAGTGAGGCAACAATTGCGTCGGTCGCATATATGCCCCAATGCGATTCGGGCACCATCCACATAATTTCAAACTCAATGCCATCGGGGTCGTGCCCATAGAGACTCTTCGAAACACCATGGTCACTTTCGCCCTTGAGTGCGCGTGCATTGCACAACGCAGTTAGTTGAGACCCATACCAAGTGGAATATCTTCGTAGTCGACAGTCCATAGTCGCCCCGAAACAACTGAGTCGGCTTCGTAACATCGCCAACCAAGTCGTCTCTGAACTTGCGGATCAAGATCTTTGACAATCTCCCATGGCGTTGCAACAGGCAATGCTTCTTCTGGTGTCAGCCAACCGACCACATGCGACACATGCATACCGAGTCGCCAATCATTTGCTGACACATTTGATCCACCGCCATGCAGTGCTCGCCCCGCATACAACAACCCACTGCCGGCTTGCATTTCGGCTTGAACAATTTTTCCTTCGAATGAGCGATCGTTGAAGTCGCTCCATGCATGACTGCCAGGAACAACATTTGTCGCACCGTTTTCGCGCGTGAATGGCCCGAGTGCAATCATCCAACTCACTGTTACTTCTGGGGCTTGTGGCGTTTCAAAAAACGGCCAGTTGTTGACATCGCGATGCAAAACTTGGGCTTGTTCTCCCGGGCCGATAACCATCATCTGTGCCGAGTTAAGCCACCAATCAACTGCGTTTGGCAAGAGCAAGTGATCGCTGATTTGCGCCATCGTCGTGTTTGTTAAAACATCAATGAACGATTTGCTTCGCCATGCCAATCTTCCAAAACGTTTGGTTCGTGTGCCCCAGAACTTTTCAACAATTGGATCACCACTTCGCGTGCCGATATTGGCTTTGTCGATAATCTCGTCTAGGTCGGTGCGCAATCGAGCGACTAAATCTGAGTCGAGCAGGTCTCTTACAATCACCGCACCATCGCGATGAAACACTTCTAAAATCTCATTAACCGTCGCCGTGCCATCAACTGTGACAAGTTGTTTCACCCATAAAGCCTAAGCGTCGCCGTCGTTTGATCCCCGCCAGACAGTTAATTAAATACCCGAGAATCTAGAGATCAAGTTCACCGACCTCAATGTGGTGCGTGAAATTTAAGTCGGCTAACGTTCGGGCAGGCAGTATCACAACAAAACAATTGGGGGATAAGCACATGAAATACGAATTTTCATACGGTGATCCGATTAGCGAAGAAGATGCTCTTGCCAAACTTCGAGAGATGGGATTACACGCATTCGCTTTTGACGTGGATACTGAAACCGATGAGCCTCTTCACTGGCACGAGTTCGAAGGTGCTGCATGGATCATTTCAGGCTCTGGTTCATTCGCCGATGAAACAGGTGCAGTCACCCAAGTAAAGGCTGGTTGCCATTCTCGTTTTCCTGCGGGATGGTTGCATCAAGAGCTCGCAGGCACAAAAGTTCGAGTAGCTTTCGGGACAAATATTCCATTCAAACAATGGACTCATCCGATAAATAAAGAGCCAAGTATTCGTCCTGCCATACTTTGCTGATTAATCGGCTTCCGCTTTGCGGGTCACGCTCTGTAATTTTTGCTCTCGTCGTCGCAGTTTCGTTGTTGATCGCTAGTTGTGGTTCAAGTGATGCAACTTCGCAAGTGTCTAGTGTTGTGCCAACTGTTGCGACGAGTGCGCTGCCAACCACAACGACGACTTCGACAACCGTTGCTCCTACGACGACTCTCTCGCCAGCGCAGTTATTATCCGTAAAAGTAAATTGGAATAAATTTTTTAATAATCTAAAACCATGCGGACCTGACTTCACGCGTAATTGTGTTCGCAGTGCCGGAACTGGGATCATCGGGGGTGAACCAATCGCTGCGACTCTGTCTTGCGATTGGGTTGAATACCTTAAAGATCAATGGGCCTGTGATTGGACAATTGATTTCTATAAATATGTGGATCAGAGCTGGTCGTTAGTGAGTTCTGTTCTGTCTCAGTTGCATGACGAGCCCCACACTGCATTTTTTGCCGAAATGACAGGCGATGGCGATACAGAATTATTCTTCAATGTGCTGTTGGCAAATCATACACAGTCAGAAGTTCATAGATTCGTCGATGAATGGTGGGTGCCTGCGACCTTTGATGGAGAGTCAGTTATCACCGGCGGGTACTTCGATGCGAAGTCAGGGCAGATGGAAAGTAGCTTCCAAGACTGGCCTTGCGATTTTCGCAGTTGGAAAAGCCTTGTCTACACCTGGGATCAAACCGAGTTCAAAGCAACTTCCGGCAAAGATGAAAACGGCAAGCCGATCTCACTCAAAGAAGCCCTCAAGTGCAATGAATAGCCACCCAACAAACCTCCACTGACCTTGCGACACCCATCTGACATTATCTACTTCTCACACGAAGGGGATGGTTTCTAAAATGTCATTCAAAATAATTGTCGGAATCAGCATCGCAATTGCGGTAGTTATCATGTTTCCGTTTTTTGTGCTCATCCCAGTGTTATTGCTTCTCGCAATCGGTTCAAAAGTCAACTAGATCGGTCTGGTGCCGTCGCAGTAAATGCTGCAAACGGTTCGACCGTAACCGTTGATGTGGCGACTCTTGGTAGAGATATCGGCAAGTTCTGATTGTCACGCCGAAGGCTTAAAGAGTTGTATAACAACGGTGAAGTAGTGTCTTTTCAAGTAACAAGAAATCGGGGTGTGATGAGTCTTCAAGTTGAACATGTCAGTCGGCTTACTGATGTGCTTCAACCTGTCGTTGATTATCTTTGTCAGCCTGTTGATCTGTTCGCAAAACAGCACATTGTTGTGCCAACCGCCGGCGTAAAGGCATGGCTGATGTCAGAAGTTGCCAAACAACTTGGCACGAGCGGCATCGGCAAGACCGACGGCGTTATCGCCAACGTTGAGATCGACTTTCCTGGTTCGCTAACAAAGTTTCTCAAACCAAATGTTTCTGATGAGAACGACCAGTGGCTCATAGAAAACCTGATGTTTCATGTGCTCGATGTAATTTCGACAGACGCACAGTATGAAGATTTAATCAAGCGGTCAGGCGGTCAGTTGATTGCTGCGCGCGCAATCGCCGATCGATTTGATCGCTACCACGTTCGTCGCCCTGCAATGATTCGCCTCTGGGAGCAGGGCAAGCCCGCGGTCAGCCCAACCGCGCACAACCCGAATGCCAAACAACTCAACGCCACTGATATGTGGCAATTCGAATTGTGGAGTGCAGTTCGAAAACGCATTGGCCAACCGAGCCCGGCCGCGCGAAAGCCAGAATTGTCTGCGAAAACTCCGAAACAGATTTTGGTGGTCGGGTTTCAGTCGCTAAGCCCTGGGCAAATTGATGCACTATTGCAACTCAAAGAACATGTTGAGATTCGAGTTGTGTTGGTTCATCCGTCGCCGGCGATTTCGAAAAAGTGGGCGGTGGCGGC
>JAPKZT010000128.1 GCA_026393655.1 Actinomycetota bacterium
CAGCAGATACTGCACCAAAAATAATGCTGGTGTTGGCGTTGCTTGTTTCGATTTTTGGAATCTATGTCGTCGTGTCTAGTCGTCGCAACCGCGCGGCTACTAATCACGTAACTAGTCAAGTGGCTAGCCACGAAACTAGTCACGACACGAGCCAGCAAGATTTGTCGGTTCGCGATCGAATATCTAAGACCCGGTCGTCATTTGCCGGCGCAATTTCGATTGCATTAACTAGATCGTCAATCACGCAACAAACGTGGGACGAACTTGAAGAAGCATTATTGCGTGCTGATGTCGGCGTAACAACTACTACACGTGTTCTAGCGCCACTGCGTGAACTAGTTAAATCCAAAAAAATTGTTCAACCGAATGATTTGGCTATTGCGCTACAAAATGAGATGACTGCGCAGTTGTCGCGAATTTCGCGTGAGTTGAATTTTGATTCGTCGCTAGGTGCCCCCAATATCTGGCTCGTTGTTGGCGTTAACGGTGCTGGCAAGACAACGACGATCGGCAAACTTTCTGCTCAACAACGCGCACTCGGACGCAGTGTTCTGTTGGCGGCTGGCGACACATTTCGTGCCGCGGCAGGCGAGCAACTAGAAACATGGGCTTTGCGATCTGGTGCAGAAATTGTGCGTGGCGCTGAAGGCGGAGACCCCAGTTCGGTAATCTTTGACGGCATTGCCAGAGCCACCGCACAAAAAATTGATCTTGTGCTTGCTGACACTGCAGGGAGATTGCAAAATAACACCAACTTGATGGAGGAACTTGCCAAGGTTCGAAGAGTTGCTGACAAGGCAAGTGGCAAGGTGACCGAAGTTCTGTTGGTGATTGACGCAACAACCGGCCAGAACGGCTTGACTCAAGCCAATCAGTTTTCAAAGTCAACGCAAGTCACGGGCATCGTGTTGACGAAACTTGACGGCTCAGCCAAAGGTGGCATCGTGTTTGCAATTGAAACCGAATTGGGGATACCAATCAAACTTGTCGGCCTCGGCGAAAATATCAACGATCTTGTTGCGTTCAACGCTGCCGAATTTGTCTCGGCGTTATTCGACTAGTCGAATTGGCTCGAAGAAAAATTCACGGGTAACCTAACCTGCAATGTTTGAAACACTTTCAGATCGGCTCGGCGGTGTTCTAAAGAACCTCCGCAATCGTGGTCGATTAACGCAACAAGATGTCGCCGAAGTTTTAGCAGAGGTTCGTACTGCGTTACTTGAAGCCGACGTAAATGTCACAGTTGTTCGAGATGTTGTTGAGAGAATTCGGTCGCAAGCCGTTGGCGCAACTTCATCGACAGCGCTTAATCCTGGTCAGCAAATAATAAAAATAGTCAACGATGAACTTGTTTCAATGCTTGGTGGTCAGACATTAAAAATTATGTATGCAAGTCAACCGCCGACAGTTGTGTTGATGGCAGGCCTACAAGGTTCTGGTAAAACTACGAGTGCGGCCAAACTCGCGAGTTGGTTTAAGTCGCAGGGCAGACAGCCAATGCTTGTTGGTGCCGACTTACAACGCCCGGCCGCAGTTGAACAATTGCGCGTGTTGGGCGCGCAATTAAACATTCCAGTTTTTTCTGCTCCTGGCGACCCTGTAAAAACTGCGCGACTTGGTCTGGCTGAAGCCAAAAGTCTTGGACGAGATGTTTTAATTGTCGACACGGCAGGTCGTTTGGCAATCGACGAAGAAATGATGCAACAAGTAAAAGATATTTCAAAAGCAGTCAAGCCGAATTACACGTTTTTGGTTGTCGATGCAATGACTGGTCAAGATGCCGTTGCAGTCGCTCAGGCATTTGATGCGACTCTGTCGATTGATGGCGTCGTACTAACAAAACTTGATGGCGATGCACGCGGAGGCGCCGCGCTTTCGGTAAAGCATGTTCTCGGCAAGCCGATTGCATTTGCAGCAACTGGCGAGAAACTTGACGCGTTCGAACAGTTTCATCCCGACCGCATGGCGAGTCGCATCTTAGGAATGGGCGACATGCTCACCTTGATTGAGCAAGCTGAAAAGGTTTTTGAAAAAGATAAAGCCGAAGAGGTTGCCGCAAAAATGCTTGAGGGCGAGTTCACACTTTCCGATTTTCTCGATCAGTTGCAGCAACTCAAAAAAATGGGGTCATTACAGGGGATTATGGGGATGATGCCGGGCGTGCCCAAAGAGATGAAGAATGCGCAGATACCTGACGATCAGTTGATGCGTACCGAGGCAATTATTTTTTCAATGACAGCGCAAGAGCGTGCGAACCCAGATTTAATTAACGGTTCGCGGCGAACGCGAATCTCGAAGGGCTCGGGCACCACGGTTGCCGATGTCAATCGCTTAGTTAAGCAATTCACCGAGATGAAGAAGATGATGAAACAAATGGGCGGAAAATCTGCGCGTGGCGGCAAATCTGGCAAATCAGCCAAAGGCCCAAAAGGCTCGACAATGCCTGACGAATTGGCCGCGGCGTTGAGTTCGCGACTCGGGCCAAGGTAGCCTAAGAGGTCGGTTCAATTGAACCATTTCGCTCAAAGATCGGATATCCATGTCAGTAAAATTGCGTCTCTCTCGTGTTGGTAAAACCAAGAGACCTCACTATCGAATCGTTGCTGCCGACAGTCGTTCAGCGCGTGACACAAACTTTCTTGAAATTCTCGGCACCTATCAGCCGCAGCAAGAACCATCGGCACTTAAAGTTGACAGCGCCCGAGTAATTTTGTGGCTCCAAAAAGGTGCATTGCCAACAGACCGCGTGCGTAAGTTGTTAGAAATCGCCGGTACATGGCAAGAGTTTCAAGCAACTAAGAAGCCTGCGAAATAATGTCAGACGCTCAGAACGCAAGTTCAACATTGGCTCCAATTGCAACTTCAGTTTTGACTCACATCGTGCGTTCAATTGTTGATACGCCAGATGCGGTAAAGGTTGAATCGTTGGATGACGAAGGAAAGATAATCCTTGAAGTTCGCGTCGCAGACGGAGACCTCGGTCGAGTAATCGGTCGTCGTGGTCGTACAGCGCAAAGCATTCGCGCCGTTGTTCGTGCTGCCGCTTCGCGCGACAATGCCGAAGTCGATGTCGACTTTCTCGACGACTGACGCCCAGACTCCGAAGGGTTTGTTGCATGTTGGTCGCGTAACGCGACCACACGGTATTCGTGGAGATGTCTACGTTTCTTTTTTTACTGATCGCCCAGAACGCACCAAAATTGGGGCACGTTTTTGGTTACAAAATGATTGGATCACCGTCACCAGTGCGCGGCTGCAGCCGAGCAGTTGGCTAATGCACTTCGCCGGTATTGATGATCGAAATGCTGCAGAGCGAATTTCTAAATCAGATTTATACGGTGAGCCAATTGAAGATCAATCGGTTATGTGGGTGCACGAATTGATCGGTGCCGAAGTTGTTGATGCCTCTGGTACTCGTTACGGCAAGTGCATTGCAGTTGTTGACAACCCGGCACATTCGTTGCTTGAACTTGAGTCTGGGGCACTCGTGCCAGTCGTGTTTATTACCCAGCGATCTAAAGACTTGATCACGATTAATCCGCCTGAAGGATTATTTGAGCTAGCCGACGAAACAGCCGACGAGACAGCCGACGAGACATGAATAAATCGATGCCGTTTCGAATTGATGTATTCACGATTTTTCCAAAACTTGTCGACGATTTTTGCAGTGAAAGTCTGCTTGGTCGGGCGCGTCAAGAATCTTTAGTTGATTTGTGTTGTCACGACTTGCGTGACTACGGCGATGAGTCTCGCCGCGTTGATGATGCGCTTTACGGTGGTGGCGCCGGCATGTTATTTCGCCCAGAACCGATTTTTGCTGCCGTCGAAGCCGTGCAACCGCCCCGGCCATTGTTATTGCTTTCGCCTGGCGGCAAAAAATTCGATCAAGATTACGCCGATCATCTCAGCAAAACCGCTGGTTTTAGTTTGCTATGTGGTCGCTATGAGGGCGTCGATCATCGTGTTGTCGAACACTTAGTTGATGCCGAAATTTCAATTGGCGATGTCGTGCTGGCTGGTGGCGAAGTGGCCGCCTGTCTGGTTATTGAAGCCACAACGCGACTGTTGCCTGGCGTGATGGGCAACGAAGTTTCGCCTGTTACCGAAAGTTTTGGGGCCGCTCGAATGCTCGAAGAGCCTCATTTCACAAGACCCGCAGAATTTCGTGGTTGGGCGGTACCCGAGGTTTTGCGTAACGGCGATCACGCCAAAATAGAGCGCTGGAGACGTGCCCAGGCGTTGCATCGCACGGTTCGGGTTCGTCCAGATCTGATCGAACGCCGTGGTGGCTTAAGTAATGTCGAAAAGACACTGTTGGAAGAGTTCCCCTGTGTGCCGTATCCTTAAGGACTCTTATGAAAACAACAGACATCGTCGATAAGCAATCACTTCGAACAGACATTCCAAAAATTGGCCCAGGCGATGAAGTAAAAGTTCATGTTCGTGTTGTTGAAAGCGGCAAAGAGCGCGTTCAGATTTTTCAGGGCAATATCATTTCTATTTTTGGATCAGGTATTGCCGAGACATATACGGTCCGCAAACTTAGTTACGGCGTAGGCGTCGAGCGAACTTTCCCAATGCACAGCCCATCAGTTGCAAAACTTGAAGTCGTCAAGCGCGGCGACGTGCGTCGTGCGAAACTTAATTACTTGCGTGAGCGAACTGGTAAGGCTGCAAAAGTTCGTGAACTTCGCGAAGATCAATAAATAGTTTTTGCTAGTTAGTTTCGTGCCGAACGATTTTTGTCGCGTACACATTGAATACTGACGACCTCGAACAATTTGAAGCCGAACGTGAGCTTCAACTAGCCCAAGAATATTCAGATGTCGTTAATTTATTTAAGTTCGCAGTAGAAACAGATCGCCGGTTTTATCTGGCCAACAATGTTGATGTCAAGGTCATCGCCGAAGGCGTGCGACCGCTACTTGAGGTGACGCTGTCTGACGCATGGGTATGGGATCTCTACCGCAAGAGCCGGTTCGTACCCCGAGTACGGGTGATGAGTTTCAAAGATCTGAACATCGAAGAACTTCCACCGCTCGACGTTTAACGCCCCAACAGCGCGCAGTAGCGCGAA
>JAPKZT010000270.1 GCA_026393655.1 Actinomycetota bacterium
AGCGGCAAATGTTCGGCGAGTTGCACACATCGATCAGCAGTTCGTCGGTCTTGCCAAACTATTGCGTTGCCGTATGGCTTACCTGTTTGCTTGTTCCAGGCAACGATTGTTTCGCGTTGATTTGTGATTCCGATTGCGGTGATTGTTTGGGTTATTTGCTGGGTGACGTCCTGCAATGTGGTGAGTACTGCTTGCCAAATTTCTTGCGCATCGTGTTCGACCCAACCTGGTTGCGGAAAGTATTGAGTAAATTCACGATACGACGAAATCGATTTTGAACCATCTGAAAAAACTGCACGAGACCGCACACCAGTTGTTCCTGCATCAATGGCGATTACGACGCTCATGGTTTTATATGTAATAAATAATTTTTTGTTGGCTCAACAGCATTTAGTTGACTTCGCAAACCAAATCACTCAATGCTTCAAAAATTTTCGGGCATGCAATCATGATCTCGGCTGGGCTTGAAATGCCGCCGTGAAAATCACCACTGCGCGCACCAGCCTCGATTGCTATTAGTTCTGCCGCTGCGATATCCCAAGAATGTAGATTTTCTTCAAAATACGCGTCAACTCTGCCACATGCAACGAAACATATATCAACGCTGGCTGCTCCAAGCCGACGAATATCGCGCACTTTGTGAATAAAAGTTGAGACCCGCTTTGATTGAACGGTCCGATGTTCTGGCGAATAACTAAATCCTGTGCAGACCAATGCTTTTGAGATGTCTGTTATTTCGTTGCATCGAATTTGTTCGCCATTCAAAAATGCCCCGCCGCCACGAGTCGCTGAAAATATTTCGTCAAGCGCAGGTATATATACGACACCAACAAGTGGGCTCTTTTCATCGCTAATACCAATAGACACGCTCCAACTCGGTAAGGCATATAGAAAATTAGTTGTGCCATCGATTGGGTCAATACACCATGTGTAATTGCTGGTGCCAGAGTGCGAACCACCCTCTTCGCCGATAATTGAGTCATCGGGGCGGCGAGAACGAATTTCATTGACGATGTACTTTTCTGTTGCCTTATCAAATTCGGTAACCATGTCGGTGCTGGTTGTTTTAGTTTGGACGTCTTTCAAACCGGCACGACGACCTGCATACGCTCGCTTGCCGCCGGTCACCGCTAGTTCGGTACAGATTTCAAGAAGAAGTGCTGTGTTAGAGCTAATCATTTGTGACCATCAAGTTCTCGCCATTCGCCGACTGCTCGCAATACAAGCACGACAACAACGCTCATTCCTGCTGCACTGATCACGGCACCAGATACGAGGCCAATCGAGTTCGGCACATCGCATGATCCTTGACACTGCAAATCAATTAGAGAAAACCCAATTAGTGCGCCGGCGAAACCAGCTATCAGAATTCCGATGAAGGCGGTAACTCGCGCACCAACCGAAGGCAGTGCCGAAAGTGCGCGAGCATCACTGTCATGTGTGGCAATCATCCTTAGAAGCGTAGGTTCACGAACTCAAGTTGCGATGCATGGCTAGCGTTTGATTTGTGGGTGCTCGCCAAAGTTCTGATTTCCGAACGATTTTGCATGTGGATATGGACATGTTTTATGTTGCAGTTGAATTACGTCGCAATCCGCATCTTGTTGGTAAGCCGGTAGTTGTCGGTGGCGATGGTTCGCGCGGCGTTGTCGCTGCAGCATCGTATGAAGCCCGAAGATTTGGTGTTTTTTCGGCGATGTCGTCGTCGCAGGCAAAACGACTTTGCCCGCAAGCGATATTCTTGCCGGGCGATCACGATCATTATTCGGATGTCAGCGCTGAAGTATTTCAAGTCTTCAACGAGTTCACACCGTTAGTCGAAGGATTATCACTTGATGAGGCGTTTCTAGATGTTTCAGGTTCGTTGCGACTTTTTGGTTCTGGCCCAACAATTGCTCATGAAGTCAGGCGTCGCGTTGCCGAAGTCACTCAATTAACTTGCAGCGTTGGCATTGCGCCGAATAAGTTTTTGGCAAAACTTGCATCTGTTGTTGCAAAGCCAAAGGCGTCACGACAAGGAGTTGTCGCAGGACATGGAGTTTATGAAGTCGTGCCGACTCGCGAACTTGAGTTCTTGTATCCGCTCGAAGTCGACGCGCTCTGGGGTGTCGGGCCAGTGACGCTTAAAAAACTTCAAGGCCTCGGAATCAAAACAGTTGGAGATCTTGCAGTATTCGACTTAAAAGTATTGATTGCAGTTCTCGGTGATTCGCAAGGGCGTCATCTGGCGATGCTTGCACAAGGTGTTGATGATCGAGGTGTTGAACCTGATCGCGATGCCAAATCAATCGGACACGAAGAGACTTTTTCGAGCGACATCACGGAATTCGAGAATGCACATGATCATCTTGTGAGGCTTGCAGATTCTGTGGCTGCACGATGTCGTAATTCTGGTGTTGGTGCACGAACGATTTCGCTGAAAATTAAATACTCTGATTTTCAGTTGGTGACAAGATCTATAAGTGTCGAAATGCCGATCTCGACGGCTCCTGCGATGGTTCGATTGCTTGAGCCGTTGTTGCGAAGTATCGACTTGAAAGCCGGTATTCGACTGATCGGTGTTAGTGCGAGAAATCTTGTTGCCCCCGAACAGCAAATGAGTTTGTTCGACATGTCTTCCGGCGATGAATCTGCCAATAATTTAGATGCAGCCTGGAGCACCACTACGTCGGCAATCGATGAGATTCGCGATCGGTTCGGTGATTCGGCGATAAAACCTGCCAGCACACTTGGTCAAGAGCGTGACCCAAGTTCTTCAAAGTGGGGCCCTAGCGACCCTAAATCGCAATAAACCTCACCTACAATCGGGGTAGAGATTTATCATATAAACGAATCACAAAGCGACAGTGGAGGTCATGTGCCGTTATCCGACAATGAACGACAAATTCTTGCGCAAATTGAGCACGATCTTAAAGAAGATGAGAAATTCGCTCAAGCTGTTTCTTCCAAAGGTCTGTACCGACATTCGGCACGTACCGCATGGTGGGCAGGTATCGGCATCGTCGTCTCAATGGTTTTTACAATTCTTGGTCTGCAAGTTCATTTTGCTCTTGCGTTTGTCGGCTTTCTAGCAATGCTTGCGTGTGCATTAATTGTTGAGCGTCAATTGCGTGCAATGTCAAAAGTTGGTCTGGCAGATGTCACTGAATCTTTGCGAGCATCTCGCGTAAATGCCCAACGGATGCGTGAAAAGTTTACGCGCGAGCGCTAAAGATATTTTCGGGTGACTTCGCGCGGTTATTTCGCAGTTGACATCGGTGGTACGAAACTTTCAGTCGGAGTTGTTTCCTTAACCGGCGAGGTTCTTTCGCACGGGCGCGCCGTCACGCCACAGACAAATGTATGGCAAGCACTAAGTGACTTAATAAAATCGCAACTCGCTTTGACTGATGTTGAACTTGTTGGTTGTGGGGTCGGATGTGGCGGACCGATGACCCCAGGTGGTGAACTAGTTTCATTTTTGCACATACCAGAATGGCGCGATTTTCCGTTGCGCTCAAAAATGCAAGAACTTACACAGATGCCCGTTTATATCGATAATGATGCGAAAGCATTAGTGCAAGGTGAAGTTTGGTGCGGTGCCGTAGCCGGCCAAACTGATGTCATTGGCATGGTTGTGTCAACTGGTGTTGGTGGTGGAATCATTTCGGGCGGAAAGGTACTTAACGGTCGAATTGGTAATGCTGGCCACATCGGTCATGTGATTGTTGAACCCGATGGTCGGTTATGTGCGTGCGGTTCGCACGGTTGTCTTGAGGCGCACGCATCTGGTCGATCTATTGAAGCGATCACCGGCAAACCTGCAGCCGAGGCAAGTCTTGATGTGATTCAAAACACGGGTCGACTAGTGGCGCGTGCACTCGTAAGTGTCGGCGCAATTATTGATTTGCGCAGCGCAGTAATTGCTGGTTCAGTCGCTCTCGGTTTCGGCGACCCATTTTTTGAGGCAGTGCAAAACGAGTTAAATCGCACAGCCAAAATTGCATTTATTCGTGACTTCACTGTTTACAGGGCTGGACTCGGTCAGTTATCGCCGCTCGTTGGGGCAGCAGCAGTAGCTCGCAATCTAGGATGTGATTCATGAAACCCGTCTACGAGCCTCAGGCCGAAGAATATCGCGAAAAGGTTCAAGCATTTTTGGCGGAAAAACTTCCTGCAACTTGGAAGGGTATCGGTTCGCTTGAAGGCAAAGCGGCAGAAGAATTTATGATGCAGTGGCGACAGGTACTGGCATCGAGCCCATATCTTGCACCAGGTTGGCCCGTTGAATACGGCGGTGGTGGGCTCTCGGCGTTAGAGCAAGTGATTGTTGCCGAAGAATTTGCTCATGCAGGTGTGCCGACAGGATCGTATAACGATGTATTTGGTATTCAGATGCTTGGCAATACTTTGTTGATCTGGGGCACCGAAGAACAAAAACGACATTACTTGCCACGAATTATTTCGGGTCAAGATCTTTGGTGTCAGGGATACAGCGAACCAAATGCCGGATCGGATCTCGGCAACTTTGCGCTCAAGGCAACACTTGACGGTGAACAATTTATATTGAACGGCCAAAAAATTTGGACATCATCTGGTCAACATGCGACACATATTTTTACGCTCGCTCGCACAAACCCTGATGCGCCAAAACATAAAGGCATCTCGTTTTTATTGGTCGACATGCGTCAGCCGGGAGTCGAAGTTCGACCGATCAAGATGATCTCAGGTGAGAGTGAGTTCAACGAAGTGTTCTACACCGATGCCGTATGTCCGAAAGAAAATGTAATCGGCGGGTTGAATAACGGTTGGGCGGTAGCGATGTCGTTACTTGGTTATGAGCGCGGTGAGGCGGCAGCAACATTGTCAATTCGTTTTCAAGCCGAGTTCGATCGACTTCTTGCTCTTGCTCAAGAGCGCGGTGTTGCAAGTGACCCGAGAATTCGTCAACGCTTAAGCGAGTGCTACGGCCGAGTTCAAATTATGAAGTATCTCGGTTTGCGCACGCTCACAAAGTTTGTTGCTGGTCATCAGCCAGGTCCAGATGGCGCAATCTCAAAGTTGTATTGGAGTGAGTATCACAAGATAGTGACTGAACTAGCGATGGATATTCTTGGCGCAGACGGTCTTGTGCCAGTCGGACGCAAACCGATTTCATCGTTTCAGACTGATGATGGCGGCGCGGCAAATAGTTCGATGAGTTGGGCGATGACATTTTTGAATGCGCGTGCGGGCACAATTTATGCGGGCTCTTCACAAGTTCAGCGCAATATCATCGGCGAGATGGTGCTTGGATTGCCTAAAGAGCCCAAACCCAACTAACTAATGAAAGTTATATCGGGCATGCGGTCAGGTGCGTCGATTGTTATTGCAGTGTTTTGTCGGCCAAGTCTATGGATCACAGCCTTAACACAATTAATTCGTTTGACGCCAAGGCGATGGTGGGCTCAAGCGCCGTTTTTGCCGGTGCCGACACGTGAATACATTCGTTTTCGAGTCTTGACACAGTACGGCGAGCGCGGTCACACATTAGAAGTAGCCGATGTCTTGAGTTATTTGCGTTGGCTGAAAGAGTTGCAATGAGAAGTGCGCTAGTACTCAATGCAACTTTTGAACCTCTCTCAATTGTTCCTGCGCGCCGCGCGATTTGCTTGGTGCTCTCAGACAAAGCCGAAATAGTTGAAAACGACGGAACACAAATTCATGCTGAAACTTTTGTGATGCCAGGACCATTAGTTATCAGACTGCGATATGTCGTTAAAGTGCCATATCATCGACGCACTGCAATGTCGAGGCGGGCGATATTCGCGCGAGATAATCATTGCTGTCAATATTGTGGCGCATTCGCCGACAGCATTGATCATGTCATGCCGCGGTCTCGAGGTGGCAAGCATGTTTGGGAGAACGTCACCGCTGCGTGTCGAGGTTGTAATCTAAAAAAACGAGACCGGACTCCTGATGAAGCAGGAATGATGCTGGCAAATAAACCGCATACACCGCGCGAACTTGCGTGGATAACCGTATCAGTAGGCAGAATTCCTGAAGCGTGGAAACAGTATCTCGCATACGCGTCATAAAGTTTTTATAGAAGCTTTCTTAGAAATTCACTGATGAAGTCTTGGCAGATACAACACATTCGCGACTCGGCTGAGTCGGTGCACTCTCGAGAGTTGCCCGCAGAGCGATCAATCTGGCGCGCTTCAATCTCTGAGTCTGCATGATCGGGTGAGCGTTGTTCGCCGACGTAGTGGTGGTGGTGTCGTTTTTCTTGGCGTCAATAATCACTTATGGATCGATCTTGTGATTCAGCGTGATGATGTTTTATGGAGCGACGATATTGGAAGATCAATGTGGTGGGTTGGAGAGTTGTGGGCCGCTGCGCTTGCTGAAAATGATGTTGCTTCGCGTGATCAATTAATTGTTCACCGTGGCGGTCTTGAGCGAAATGAAATTTCAGATTTAGTTTGTTTTGCCGGGCTTGGGCCAGGCGAAGTGACACTGCATGGCAAAAAATTGGTGGGAATTTCTCAGCGACGGACTAGAGAGATGGCAAGGTTTCAATGCGTGTTACACAGCCGCTGGTCGGTCGAGGCTTACGAAAAATATTTAGATTTTGAAAAACTATCTGGCACCACAAATATCATCGGATCGGACTTCAGCTCAATTCAAACAGGGGTTTCGGGCGGCCTTAATGAGATCGCCAATTCGTTGATCGTTTTGGCTGAATCGCTCTAGCTAGCTGACTAGCTAAATAGCTAGCTAAAAAATTATTAACCAGTGTTTTTCGGGATGTATAGTCTTACGCGCAAAAATTAGTGGGGGAAAGTGGGGTTAAATCCACTCTGGTGGGGCAAAGTGGGTTATACTCTCTGCAGGTCGCGGAGGGAGCTCCAAAGCCTTTTAGATAATGGGTTTTGGGACAAAGCGGAGGATCAGTGTTTGTAGGTGCACACGAGCGTCAATTGGATCCAAAGGGTCGCATCGCTCTGCCAGCCGCTTTTCGTCCGCGCCTTGAGCCAAAGTGCTATCTCGCTCTTGGACGCGACAAATGTGTAGACGTTCTCACAACTGAGGCTTTCTTGTCTGTGGCCAACGATGCGATGGACAAAGTTCGTCGTGGCGAGATGGATCGCAAACAGCAGCGAGCTTTGGCTTCAAACATGATTGAAGTAACTGTCGACACTCAAGGTCGCATCAACATCGATGAGAAATTGCGCACCTATGCAGGGCTTCAACTTAATTCGCGAGTAGTTGTCAGCGGTTCTTTTGACAGAGTCGAAATTTGGGATCCAGAGCGTCATCAGCGAATTAGTGATTCCGGTGCCCA
The DNA here is from genome assembly GCA_026393655.1 of Actinomycetota bacterium. Taxonomy (GTDB): domain Bacteria; phylum Actinomycetota; class Acidimicrobiia; order Acidimicrobiales; family Ilumatobacteraceae; genus BACL27. Next base: position 7,307 of record JAPKZT010000270.1, read on the forward strand.
AGAACTTGCCGGCGCAGAGTAGCGAACGAAGGGAGGTCACGCAACAAACTTTTTTTGCAACCGTCACAAGTTGCATGAGTTTCGATTATCAGCAGTCTTCCGACTAACAAGATGGATAGCACCCAACTCCGCTCGCTACTGTCTCGCTATCCGGGGAGAAATCCCGGAGGCACCGTTAGTCGGGGGGCTGCTGATAAGCGAAGCGATCGTGGTGACGAGTTGCAGGTTGCAAGACTGCCATGACGAGTGAACAAAGTTCAGATCTAAATTCACAGTTGAATCCGCAGTTAAATCCGCAAGTAAGTTCACGGCTCACGACGCATGAGCCTGTGATGTTAAATGAAATTGCTCAATGTTTTACAACGGTACCCCCCGGTGTTGTAGTTGATGCAACTTTCGGCCTTGGCGGACATTCCAAGGCAATTTTGAAAGCTAACCCATCTATACAAATTTTGGGATTAGATCAAGATGCGGATGCAATTGCAAATGCCGAGAGAATGATTGCCGATGACGCATCACTGCGTGATCGGTTGACAGTTCGTCGAGTTCGCTTCGACTGCTTCGATTCGCTGAACGCAGTTCTTGAAGAACTCTCAATTAAAGAAATATCTGGTGCTCTATTTGATCTTGGGGTTTCTTCACCACAACTCGATTTCGCCGAGCGAGGATTTTCTTATCGGAATGATGGTCCGTTAGATATGCGAATGGACCAACGCAGTGAACTGAGTGCCGCCGATGTCGTAAATAATTATCAAGAATCAGAACTTGCTGGCATAATCACGCAAAACGCAGACGAGCGATTTGCGCGACGAATTGCACGGGCGATTGTTGCTGCTCGACCGATTAGTACAACCACACATCTGGCTGAAGTAATTGTCGCGGCCATTCCTGCGCCGGCTCGTCGCACGGGTGGGCATCCTGCGAAGCGAACATTTCAAGCAATTCGCATTGAAGTCAATAAAGAACTTGAGATTCTTGCGAGAACGTTGCAAATTGCAATTGATGCGACAAAAGTTGGTGGGCGAGTAGCGGTTTTGACTTACCACTCGGGCGAAAATCGAATCGTTAAACAAGTTTTTAGATCTTCCGAAAAAGATGCTGACGAGCCAAAAATTGGATCACCATTTATTCACGAGTCGCAACTTGGCACACGCCGCGTTCGTCGAGTGCGAATGGCTCAATACCCGAGCGAGCAAGAGCAAACTCAAAATCGCCGCGCTAAGTCGGCTCGGTTGCGAGTTATTGAAAAAGCCCTCGCCGAGGCCAGAGGCTGAGATGTCTGCGGCATATTCTCGACGCCAAGAAACGATTCGTCAGCATCGCGAAGAACCTGCAACGCGACCTGTAACACGAGCAGGGACGCGCGCGATAACTCGACAAGTTTCGCGACCAGTTACGAGACAAGTCTCGCGACCAGTAACTCGCCCAGTAAACCGACAAAATCGCTCACGGAATACTGCAAAACCACAACTACGAGTTGTCCAACCAGTTACACGATCAAAATTTTCAAAAGTAACTTTAGTAATAGTTACACTTGCTTCGCTTTTTGGATTTATTGTTATTTTCCAAACGGTTATCGCAGAACAACAGTTAAGACTCGACAAAGTAAGCACCGATGTTCGGCTTGCGCGCCAGCATTACAACGAGTTACGTCAGCAACGAGCTGAATTGCGAGCCCCAGATTATTTGCGAGCCCAAGCGATCATGTTGGGCATGTGGCCCGGATCGGGAGCAAAGTTTGAGGAGATTCCTGCTGAGGTTGTGACGATGGTCTTGGCTTCGACCGGAGAAATGGATGATTCAATTGCGTTACCGCGCAACTCCGACGAGCTTGTGCTCGAGAGTACTGGTTCAGCACCGTGAGCCAGTCAATTCGTGAACGTCGTGCAGAAAGTCTCGGCAGATCGATACGTATAAAGCAATCTAAAGGTAAGGCACTTTCAAAGCGCAAAATTCGCGCGAATGATAAGCACCGAAAGCAAGTTGCGCAAATTTCTCATCGAAATGGTGCGGTTGTCGACAAAGGTTTCGACATATTTACGAAAAATCTTAAAGTCGGAACCGTACAAAAACGAACGAGCTTCATGTTCTCGATTGTTGCTTTATTGCTGGTTGGTCTCGGTGTTCGAGTTGCAATGCTGCAAACAGTTTGGTCTAGTGAGTATCGTGACGCCAGCGTTTCGCAACGCACAAGAGTTCAAACACTTCGTGCTGAACGCGGATCAATTTTGGATCGCAATGGACAAGAATTAGCGTTTCCGATACCGACACGAACAGTTTTCGCGGATCCGCGCGCGGTGACCGACCCAATCGGTGTCGCCAATGCTGTCGGCGGCATTTTGCAAATGACAGATGAAGCGAAACTTGAGTTGTCAATTAAACTTCGAGACCAAAGTTCAAATTTCGTATATGTTGCTCGTCAAGCAGATCAACGACTTGCCGATGTAATTGTTGCTCTCGGGCTAAAAGGTGTTTCGTCATATCGCGAATCTGGTCGGGCGTTGACCAGTAGTGGTTTACGTGGATTAATTGGTCGCACGGATATTGATGGTCTCGGAATCTCAGGTCTTGAGTTGCAATATCAAGAATTGCTCGCAGGCCAAGATGGTCGCATCGCTCGTGAGGTAAACGCCAATGGAAAGTCAATGGCGGCTGGCTCAAGTGATGTTGTCGAAGCGATACCTGGTGGCAGATTAGTGACGACGATTAATCGAACAATTCAATTTCAAGTTGACTCAATTCTCACACAGCAAGTTCAGTTTGTTGAAGCGCGAGGTGGCTCAGCAATTGTGATGGATACAAAAACTGGCGAGATTTACGCGATGTCGAATATTCGTCGAAATACTGATGGTACTTATACAAGTGATTCAGGAAACTTCGCTGCAGTTGAAGCCCACGAACCTGGTTCGGTCGCGAAAGTATTTAGCATCGCTGCTGCAATCAACGAAGGCAAAGTGGTGCCTTCAACTTCATTCACAGTGCCATACGAAGAAATCTACGACAAAGGTACCGATTGGGAGTACAAAGTTTCAGATGGATATGTTCACCCAACGCAAGACATGACGGTAAGAAAAATAATTGTTGATTCGTCAAACAACGGAACGGTTCTGATTTCACGGTTACTCGAGAGCAAAACCAATCATGACTATCTTCAATCATTTGGCTTTGGAACAAAAACTCCCGTTAATTACCCTGCCGAGTCGCGCGGTGTTTTAAAGCCGGCAGAAAAGTGGCAAGGCACCGAAAAAATTACCTTCGCTTATGGCTATGGGTATACCGCAACCGGATTGCAACTGATATCGGGAGTAAATGCAATCGCTAACAAAGGTGTGTACGTCGCACCAAAATTAGTAAAAGCAACAGTCGACGCAAAGGGAGTCGTCACTGACGCTCCGCAGTCTCTGACCCATGAAGTAGTCAGCGAAGCCACCGCGAAAATAATGACAGAAATGATGACCGATGTCGTGTGTTATGGAACAGGCGGACTTGCGCAACTCTCAGGAATGAGTGTTGCCGGCAAAACTGGTACAGCGTACAAACTGCAGAAGAACGGAAAATACACGGCAGAGGATGGGACCTTTTCGTATTTCGCCTCATTCGTCGGGTTTTTGCCGGCAGGTAATCCACAGATGACGGTTTTAGTTTCAATCGACGAACCAGATCCAACAGCAAAAGATCGATTCGGCGGAAGAGCCGCTGCACCAGTGTTCGCGCGCATCGGGCAAGCCTTGGTCAATGAACTCGATATTCGTCCTACTCAAGGTGACGCGGGATGTGTTGGGCCGCGTCCTGCAGATCTCGGCGCTTCTCACTGATATGACCACTCGATCACGTCAACTGAAAGATCTTGTTGCAGGAGTAAATGAGGTCGTCGCTCGAGAAGTTTGTGGTGACCAAAATGTTTCTGTAACCGAGATCACGCATGACTCAAAAAACATTTCAATTGGTTGCTTGTTTTGTTGCGTAGTTGGTGAAACTGTCGACGGTCATAAATTTGCAGTTGACGCTATAAACAACGGGGCATCAGCAGTTCTTGTTGAACGAAAATTGAATGTTGAAGTCCCTCAAATAATTGTTGATGATGTTCGAACCGCGATGGGATATTTCGCGGCTGAATTCTTTGGCCGTCCAAGTTCGAAATTGAAAGTGATTGGCATCACGGGAACTAACGGCAAGACTACGACTGCACATTTGCTGGCATCAATATTGCGCCAGCACGGTCTAGCCACTGCAGTTTTCGGAACTCTTTCAGGTACACGAACAACATCTGAAGCCACAGACTTACAACGATCATTAGCCAACGAGTTTGAGCGAGGGAGTAAAGCCGTCGTGATGGAGGTGTCGTCGCATGCTTTGTCGTTGCATCGCGTCGCAGGCACAAGATTTGCTGCAACTATATTTACGAATCTTGGTCAAGATCATTTAGATTTTCACGACTCAATTGACGCATATTTTTCTGCAAAAGCAAAATTATTCACACCACAATACACGGACACGTGCATCGTAAACCGAGACGATCGTTATGGTGCAAAATTAATTGCGACCTTGAATCAAGAAAACAAAATTGATTTAGAAACATTTGGGATCAACGATGCGTCACAAATTGTCGCAGAAGTTGATCGTCTGTCTTTCATCTGGCGAGGCGAAAAAATACAGCTCGTCACGGGTGGATACTTCAATGTAATGAACGCGCTAGCTGCCGCGAACGCAGCAGCCAAACTCGGTGTCGCCGCAAGCGACATTGCCAAAGGTTTGGCTGCTGCGGACGCAATCGCAGGTCGATTTGAATCTGTATCAGTTGGTCAGAAGTTTGGTGTCGTTGTTGATTACGCACACACGCCCGAAGCACTACACAATGTTTTGGATGCAACAAGAAAATTGATCACTGGCTCGGGCCGCGTGATCGTTGTGTTCGGATGCGGTGGAGATCGTGATCATCAGAAGCGACCAAGAATGGGAAAAGTGGCCAGCGATTTAGCGGATGTGGTCTTTATCACATCAGACAATCCACGCCTAGAAGACGCGTCTGTTATCGCGAAACAAATTGAAGATGGTTGCAACCCTGCTCTCAAAAAGCCGATTTATGTTATTCTTGATCGGCGTGATGCGATAGCACAGGCATTTTCGGTGGCGTGCAGCGGAGACATTGTGGTAATCGCTGGTAAAGGTCATGAATCAACTCAGACAATAGGCGCAAACGAAATCGAATTTAACGATGTCGCTGTGTCAAGAGAACTATTAAAGGTGGCTTTGTGATTGCAATTTTGATGGCGGCAGGAGTTGCAATGTTCGCTTCGCTCGCAACTACCCGTGTGTTGATGGCGATATTTAAGAAACTTGGTAAAGGTCAACCAATTCTTGGTGCTGAAGATCGTGGACCGGTTCAACACATGAGCAAGCAAGGCACACCGACAATGGGTGGAATCGCGATCTTATTTTCTGCAGCGTTTGGATGGTTGGTTGCGCACTTAAGAGATGGACTTCCATTTTCTGATCAATCAATGATTATTTGGGTTGCTGTTTTCGTATTGGCGACGATTGGTTTTCTAGATGACTTTCTTAAAGTTCAACGCCAGCACAATCGTGGAATATTTTGGAAAAAGAAGGGCTACATCACCTTTGGCATTTGTCTTGTCTTAACTTGGTGGTTGCACGCGGCCACAGGTGTTAGCGAAACACTTTCGTTTACGAGATCTGATCTTCCAGGAATTACATTCACTTGGCCGCTATTTGTAATTTGGACGGCGCTGATGGTCTGGGGAACATCAAATGCAGTCAACATCACCGACGGCCTAGATGGTCTTGCCGCTGGTTCGGCGACGTTTGGCTTTGTTGCTTTCACAGTAATCGGCTATTGGGCTTTTAGAAATCCTCACCTCTATCACAGCGTCATTAATCCGCTTGACCTCGCAGTTCTTTCAGCGGCGTTAGGTGGAGCATGCGGCGGATTTTTATGGTGGAACGCTGCACCAGCTCGAATTTTTATGGGAGATGTCGGTGCGCTCGGAATCGGTACAGCGCTAGGACTTCTCGCTGTAACAACTAATACGCATCTATTGCTGCCAATTATTTGTGGCATCAATGTATTCGAAGCTGGTTCAGTTGCAGTACAGATGGGAGTGTTCAAAGCATCGGGTCGCAAAAAAAGATTATTGCTCAACTCACCGATTCATCACCACTTTGAGCAAAAGGGTTGGCCCGAGACCACAGTCATTATTCGCTTTTGGATAATTTCTGCAATCTGCGTCGCGACGGCGATTGCAATTTTTATTGCCGACTTCACGGACATGCAGAATCTCGCCAGGTTGCGTCGCTGAGATGACAACAACGCTCGTCTACGGTCTAGCAATCGCGGGTCGGGCAGTCGCCAAAGAACTTGTTGCCCGCGGTCAGTCTGTTGTACTTGCGGACGATGCTAATGACGATTCGGCTATTTTGGCGCACAATCAATTAGCTAACGAACTTGGTGCCCGTTTTATATCTAACCCAGATGCGCAACAAATGCAAGAAATTATTCATCAAGTAGATCAGGTTTCGCCAGCACCAGGAGTGCCAGAAGAACATCAAGTCATAAAATTTTCGAAAATCCAAAATAAATTTATTGCCTCTGAAATTGAACTCGCATATCAGTTAGAGCAACTTGAGCCGAATCCAAGACCAATGGTCGCTGTCACTGGAACAGATGGCAAGACAACGACGACGCTGATGGCGGCGGCTATTTTGAGTGCGGCTGGGTTGCGCGCAACGGCTGTTGGCAATACTGAACTTCCGCTAATTGCATCATTAAAAAGCGATGCGCAAGCGTTTGCAGTTGAATGCTCAAGTTTCAGGTTGGCATATACGAAAAAATTTCGTACTAAGGCATCAGTCTGGCTTAATCTCGCGCCTGACCATTTAGATTGGCACTCATCTTTTGATTCTTATAAATCTGCCAAGTCGCAAATGTGGGCGCATCTTTATAGTGATGATGTAGCGGTAGTACCAAAACATAACGAAGCGATTTTTGCAATCGCCGAACAGAGTGGCGCTCGGATAGTTAGTTTCGGGTCAGAGTCTGGCGACTACCACCTGAGTAACGGAATCTTAAATTCACCAACTGGGCAAATTATGAACGTTTCTGAGATGCGTCGAAGTTTGCCACACGACATTACTAACGCTCTTGCTGCAGCAGCGATAACAATTGAGTCTGGTCTTGCAACTAAAAGTGATGTGGCGATTGCGCTCGCTGAGTTTGTGAATGCTGCTCATCGAATCGAATTGGTTGCGACTTCTCGTGGGGTCGCCTGGTACAACGATTCAAAAGCCACGAGTCCGCACGCATCAAATGTTGCATTGCGATCATTTGATTCAATTGTGCTGATTGCTGGTGGCAAGAACAAAGGTCTTGATTTAGATGAGATGGCATGTCAGCCCAACAGAATGCGGGCGGTAGTCGCAATTGGCGCCGCGCAAAAAGAAATTCAAAATGCTTTTTCCAAAGTCTGTGAAGTTCGCACGGCAAACTCAATGCATGAAGCGGTTGCGGCAGCAAATGCTTTGGCAAAACCTGGCGATGTAGTTCTGCTTTCGCCAGGTTGCACGAGTTACGACTGGTATGCAAACTATGGACAGCGCGGCG
>JAPKZT010000038.1 GCA_026393655.1 Actinomycetota bacterium
AAAATTCGAGTTCGATACGACCAGCCGCTTGGCATTGCGAGTCTCTCGCCAAGAGTCGGCAAAGTTTCTTCGCTCATCGTCGGGTCAACACCAATGCACAGCGCCTGCAAAATATATGCCTTGCCATCTGGGTTAACTAATTCATAAACGGGTTTGCCTGCGTCAAAGAAAAATACCGCTCCACGGTTTACATGTTTCTCGGTGTAGGGGCTCGAATTCGGCTTGTCACCTATCGCGAGTGTGGCAATGCGCCGAAACATTATTCCACCAAACTCGCGAAACACCGGCTCTACTGGCGCAACCTTCAAACCAAAACCGTCCAGCACCCAATAGCGAGGACCGTTTAATTTCACAAACACTGCGTCCATTTCTTTGGCGATCGCGGTGGCGTCGAGTTTCTCCCACAAATGTTGCGGGCAGTCGTTCAACATCTGTGTGCCGTAAACCTCTGCATGCAAGCCATCTTCGCGCAAAAAGATCGGCAGCACTTCGCCGTAGCGAACGCCACGCATATTGTCAATTAGTCGTTCTGAAACTTTAGATTCGGCCATGATCTCTTCTTTCGCGCTAGTGAGTTGAGTATAGATTTTTCGCAATTAGCCGAGCGAGTCAGCGTTCGAAACGGCTCCAGCGATGAATACCAAAGTTCTTCGCTTCAAATTCTGACTGCAGTCTCTGCTGAATTTCTGGCGACCCGACACGCATCCACGCTTCAAGAGACTCCCAGACGAACACAACACTCACTCGCCCCGGGCGCGAATCATCGAGCCAAACTTCTTTTGACAAAAACGGTATTCGTACGAACCCCGGCAGTGTCGCCTCACCGAGTGTCCAGATTTCGTGGTCGATCGCTAAATATTCGTCGACATGCTCGGGGCTCATCTCGAACACCAACACTTCAATCGGCAACCTCTCGCCCTTGGTGTATCGAAATTCAGCCACCTCTAGAAACTACACAAAACTTGACTCGCAAAGGTTATTAACTGGTTAGTTACCAGTCGTCGCAGCATTTGTCGCCGGTGACTTGGCGACAGTTGGCGAGATTGCGAGTCGCGAGCAAAACTTAAGGTTGTTGCCAGCCACGATAAGTGGCTGGCAACAAATCCAATACTTTCAAATTACTTAATTACGATTAGGCAATCTTGGTCATCATGCGTTGCATGACAGTGCCAGCCGCCGCAAACTTGCTGCCCTCGAGATACTTTGCCATCCACTCTGGGTTCATTTTTGCACGAGCAGCATCAACGGCAGCTGTATTTGGATAACCGGCAAGAAAGCCGACTTGACCAAGAGTCCCATAAATAGTGCGAATGATATTGAAATCAACACCGGTTAATGCTTTATTCAAGTCGGCAAACTCATTTGCCCACTTCATAGTTGCCATCCAATCGGCGCCTTGTGCTAACTGAAAGTAACTTTGTTGAACGACTGTCCCCACTGGAATTGCGGTTCCCAGCGAGCCACCACGCTCAAAATTCAAAATAGTGTCAGGCTCTATTGAGATTGTGTGCTCGCGCAATTTACGATTTACTTCCCACCAGCCTTTGGCAGCCATAAGTTTTGGGCCTGATTCAGCGCGTGCTGCTAACGATTCATAAGCGGCACTAAAACCAATTGATCCCCATACGTAACCGTTTGTACCCGCCCATGCTTGAAGCGGCACATCGACACCTTTAGCAATACTTATAACCTCTTGCACAAGCGGCATGATCACAGGAAAGTCCCCCGTAGTCATAGCTAATCTGTTAAACAACAACATTATTTACCCCCAATTCATAAGTGGCACGAGTGTGCCTCCTGATGTCTAACACAGTTATTAATAGGGTAAATACGGCGCACGACTCGCACGAACGCCACGTGCGAACACTTCGCACCATCGCCAACAGTTAAAGGGTTTGAAAGGAATTGACAGATATTGCAAGGGCCCGATTGCTATCCTGTCAGGATGATCGCACTAAAACGTTTCGTAGCCCCAGCTGTTGTTATTGCGGTGACACTCGCAGTGTTTATCGCGAGCGTCAACCGCCTATAACAATTAATTAACTTTTAGATTCTTGCGAATCTAATTATTTGGTTTCCGACAAGTTGTCGATTCCGTTGCCGATTGCCATGAATGTTGGCGCCCAGAGGCCTACGAAGATTCCGAAACGCTCTCCGGCTGCTCCGACTTCGTCTGCATCAGTTCCACCTTGTGTGAACCAAACGACGATGCTGCCAATTACTGACAAGAATCCGAGTGCGTACGAAAGGTTCGCGCTGAATCCGAGTGACTTTAGTTTCCTTAACATTTTTGTTCCTTTTTTGAGGGGTTTAATTCGACCGAAATGACCGAACGCCCAAAGATTAACACGAATATCTTTTGTGTCAACTCATGCAATTACAGAACACCTTGATCTAAGCGAGACAAAATTGACACAGCCGTTTCGCGCACAATCTCATGATCACTCAGTTGTTGGGCCGCACGAACCTGGCGCGCAACCCTTGGGTTCTTCGCGAAAACCTTCTCGTGGCGTAAAAAGAAATCCCAATATAAAACAGTGAACGGGCAAGCATCTGGCCCGACGCGCTGCTTGCGGTCATATCGACAACCTTTGCAATGATCACTCATTCGGTCGATGTATGCACCGCCACTCGCATACGGCTTGGTCGCCAACATTCCGCCGTCGGCATATTGCGACATTCCTATAACGTTGGGCACCATCACCCACTCGGCTGCGTCGACGAAACTATTCCACATCCAATTATTTAGTTGTTGTGGATTAATCCCCGCGATCAATGCGAAATTTCCGAGCACCATCAACCTTTCGATGTGATGCGCATATGACCGCTGATAGACATTGTTCAAAGCAGACTTCATACAACTCATCGATGTCGCATCAGGATTAGTAAATAGTTTTGGTAAATCGCGACGGGCATCAAGCGAGTTCATCTCGGCATATTTCGGCATCCACTGCCAATAGCAGTTCCAGATGTATTCGCGCCAGCCGATTATTTGGCGAATGAAACCTTCGGCACTATTGATCGGCACTTTGCCGGCTTCGAATTCTTTGACGGCTGCTGCGATTACTTCGCCTGGCAACAACAAACCGAGATTTAAATATGGCGAAAGCAGCGAGTGCGCAAGATGCCAATTTGATTTAAGCATCGCGTCTTCGTGTTCGCCGAACATCGGCAAATTGTGTTTCATAAAGTATTTCATTCGCACGAGAGCTTCGGTTCGTGTCGTTGCCCATTGCCCAGTTGGCGGCTGGCCCCAACTGTTGCTCGACACATCGGCAATAACTTCGGCGTCTAGAGCGTCGAGTGCAACTAGTTTCGGTTTCGGCCAACGATCTTGGTCGGTTTTCGGCGGGCCTTGACGGTTCTCTTCGTCGAAGTTCCATCTGCCACCAACTGGGTCGTCGCCATCCATCATCACATCAAGTCGCTTGCGTTGCCAGCGATAGAAATCCTCCATTTTTACGGTCTTGCGTGTTGCGCGAAAATTTGCATATTCGTCGGGGTGACACAAGAACTGGTTTGATTTCACCGATTGCAAATCAAATTGCGATTTGTATTGCGAAATCAGTGCCGACACAAGCTCGCGCGCGGCAAAGCTATTCGGCTCAGTTACAACAATCTGCGACGGCGAATACTCGTCGTAATGCAATTGCACACCAGCGCGCATTGACTCGGCAAAGCGGTAATCAACTTCAAAACCCGCCTCGCGCAACTCGCCAGCAAACCGCCGCATTGAAGCGACAATAAAGTGGGCGCGTTGCACATGCCAGCGCCGAGTTGTGATCTTGGCCCGTGATTCGATCATCAAAATGCGATGGGTTGTCGGC
>JAPKZT010000339.1 GCA_026393655.1 Actinomycetota bacterium
CAACGCGATATCGCGACAGCCGTTAAGAATGCTCGTGAGATGGCACTTTTGCCATACATGAAGCAGGTTTCTGCTGCGCGCGCACCACGTGAGCGTGGCGAATACGGCTCTGACGACCGAGACCGCGATCGTGGTCCACGTCGTCCACGCCGTGACGACGCATCACCGCGTAGTTCGGTAACTGTTTCTGAAACAGTAGAAGTAGCGCCAAATATTACAGCAGAAATATCAACCGAAGTTAGTGTCGACGGAGCAGCATCATGAAAATCCTTCTTCGATCTGATGTCAAGGGCGTGGGTCGTCGCGGAGACATTGTAAATGTGTCTGCAGGACATGCTCGCAACTTTTTGTTGCCAAATGATCTTGCTGTTGTTGCTAACGACGGCACGGTTGCTCAAGCCGAGGTCATGCGCAAAGCGCAAGAACTTAAGGCTGCAACAGATCGTGAATCTGCACGCAGTCTTGCATCTTCATTAGCCACAAAAGTAATTACCATTTCGGCTAAGGCAGGAAACGAAGGGCGTTTGTTTGGCTCAATAACTTCCACAGAAATTGTGAAAGCAATATTTGACCAGACCGGCGCAACGATTGATCGCAAGCAAGTGCAACTGGAAGCGCCGTTGCGACAACTAGGCGAGCATGTAGTTGTTGTAGAGCTGTTTGCAGAAGTGTTAACAAACATGTCGGTAAACATCGTCTCGAAATAAAGTTGATTTTTAGACGCGTTACACGGTTTTGTCCACACAGTTATCCACACGAAAATCACAGGGTTATACCGCTAGCAATCAACAGGCAAATCAAGGCATTGTGTAGTCATGTCAATCGCTGAATTCTCTCGCAGCGATCGCTCTGGTGCACAGCAGCGTCAAACAAATCGAATTCCTCCGCACAGCATTGAAGCAGAAGCATCGTTGCTTGGTGCAATGTTGTTGTCACAAGAAGCAGTTGCTGTTGCGTTTGAACGCGGCGTGAGATCAGAAGAGTTTTATAAGCCAGCGCACCAACATATTTTTGATGCGATTCGGTCGCTCAATACTGCGGGCGAGCCTGTTGATCCGATAACAGTTGGTGAAGAATTGCGGCGCAATAGTTTGCTCGACGCAATGGGAGGCATTGATGCGCTACTGACTTTACAAAATGCGACACCGGCAATTACCAGCGCTGATCGTTATGCGAAAATTGTTCGTGAAACCGCATCGCTTCGCCGACTTTTGACGGTCGCTTCAGAAATTGCTGAGATTGCATACAGCGGACCAGAGGATGTAGCAAAAGCAATCGACGATTCTGAATCAAAAGTATTTGACGTTTCAGAAAGTAATATCGGTGATGCATCACAACCGCTTAAGAATCTGGTTGAAAACGCGATGGAGAAGTTAGAAGATCGCGCAAATAACAAAGAAGCAATAACCGGCACGGCAACTGGTTTAGCTGGTCTAGATAAAATTTTACTCGGCCTACAACCGGGCACCTTAAATATTCTTGGCGCTCGCCCCGCAATGGGAAAGTCGGCGCTCGCGCTTGGTATTGCTGTGCATGTTGCGCGCAACTCAGGTAAAGCAGTTCTGTTCTTTTCTCTTGAAATGGGAAGCGCAGAACTTGTACAAAGAATTTTGGCAAGTGAAGCCGGAGTCGACTCGGCAGTTTTACGCAGCGGTCGTCCTACGCCAAATGACTGGACAAAGATCGGACACGCGGTAGGTCGCCTCGATGTGCCATTAATTATTGACGACAGCCCAGGCACATCGGTTGGTGCGATTCGCGCGAAGGCTCGAAGAACCCTTAGTCGTCAAGGTGATCTCTCGCTTATCGTGATCGATTATCTACAACTCATGGGTGGAGATGGTCGGCCAGAGAATAGGCAACTTGAAGTCAGCGAGATTAGTCGTAAGTTAAAACTGCTGGCACGCGAGTTTAAGATTCCGATTCTCGCCCTTAGTCAGTTGAGTCGCGGATTAGAAGCACGGACAGATAAGAGGCCAACACTTTCTGACTTACGTGAATCTGGTGCACTCGAACAAGACGCCGACGTGGTGATGTTCTTGTATCGTGACGAGGTTTACAACCCCGACAACAAAGACGAACTTGGTGCAGCAGAATTAAGTATTTCAAAGCATCGTGCTGGCCCACTCGGCAAAGTGCGCCTCGCTTGGCTGGCTGCGTACACACGGTTCGAGAACTTTGCGACAGATTCAAATTCAGACTTATAACTAGTTAAAAGATTAAAGGTATAAACGATGCTTCTTGGAGACGATTTACTCGCGTGGCTAGTTATTGCATTGGGTGGTGCAATGTGCGCTGGCAACATTGCTGCATTGGTTCGTCCGCCGAAAAAGCGCCGCGATGCGAACGATTTAGTAAAAGCACCGATTTTGCGCAGTTTGATAATGGCGACAATCGGTGGCATTGCTACTTTGTGGGCGCTAGTTAGTTTGTTTTAAATTAAATCTTTCACCAGTCGTCGGTGCGGCGTGAATCTTTTTTCTTACTGGCGTGACGTTTGCCTTCAAGCCGTCGTTCAATAGACCCTCGGGTCGGTTTTGACTTTCTTCGTTTCGGGTTGGCTGGTTTTGCAGCATTGTCAATTATTTCAAGCAGTTGTTCCAGGCAAAGTTGTCGGTTGCGCCATTGACTTCGACTGGTCTGACTCGTCACGCGAACTGTTTTTGTTAATTTAATTTTGATTCGTCTCAACAAGATTTCTGAACCAGTGATTGCATCAGTTTCGACAACCAAAGTTGCTTTAGATGACGTTTTATTTATGTGCTGTCCGCCTGCACCACCCGAGCGGGCAAAACTCCATTGCAGCGCACCGCTCGGCACCACTAGGCCGCTGACGGTTCGAAGATCTTCGTCGGGTTTCACTTTGGTAATTCTTGCTTATGTTTCGAGCGGGTGACGGGAATCGGACCCGCGTATTCAGCTTGGGAAGCTGATGTTCTACCACTGAACTACACCCGCAATTAGATAGTTGAGCGTATCAAGTCGTGTTTATGGCCAAAATTTTAGATTCGCAAAGAATTTACTAAGGTTGAATAGTTGTGATTTTGTCTGACCGAACAATTAGAGAGGCACTGGCCCAAAAGCGGATTGTTATTGACCCACTAGATGATTCGTGTATCCAGCCTTCTTCGATCGACGTCAAGGTCTCAAACCTATTTCGTGTGTTTCGTAATCACACTGCAAGCACAATTGACGTCAAGCGTGATCTTTCTGAACTCACAGAGTTAGTTGAAATTGATCAAGATGGTGTATTCATGTTGCACCCAGGAGAATTTGTACTCGGTTCAACACTTGAGAGAATTGGACTCGCAAATGATCTTGTCGGTCGCGTTGAGGGAAAAAGCTCTTTAGGTCGTCTTGGCTTGTTGATTCACTCGACTGCGGGTTTTATCGACGCAGGTTTTGACGGTCACATCACACTTGAACTTTCAAATGTTGCAAATCTGCCGATCACGATTTATCCGTCAATGAAAATTGGTCAAGTGAGTTTTATGACGATGACTACACCAGCCGACAAGCCTTACGGTTCAGGTGCGAGCGGTTCTAAATATCAAGGTCAACGCGGCCCAACGCCGAGTCAGTACTTCAAAAACTTTAAGTAGTTAACTAAAGCTTGGCGAACCCGTCGCACCATTTAATGCTGCGAGTGGTGCACTTTGATTGGCAACTGATCGCTCGCCGTTTTCAATGGCATCGAGCAAGTGAATTGCAATGTCACCAACTTTGATTTGCGATTCGTCTTTGCCGGCGCCTTTGACACCGTCGTCGAGCATGATGTAACAAAACGGACATGCAGTTGCGACACGGGTCGCCCCTGTAGCGATTGCTTCACGGGCGCGTTCATCGTTAACTTTGGTCCCGATATCTTCTTCCATCCACATTCTTGCTCCACCAGCACCACAGCACATTCCCTTTGTGCCGTTGCGTGGCATCTCAACAATTTCAATGCCCTTGATTGAGCCCACAACTTTGCGCGGTGCAATGTAAACATCATTGTGACGACCGAGGTAACACGAATCGTGATAAGTGATTCGC
>JAPKZT010000081.1 GCA_026393655.1 Actinomycetota bacterium
ATGCAGCCAGCGATTACGCGCAACATATTCCGGTGCGAGTGATTTCAAAAATGCTCGGCGTGCCACTGACGATGGAAGATGAATTCACAGATTGGGTGCGCGGTGCACTTGAGAATATTACGGATGCGGAACGACGCATAAAGAGCTTCCGCAGCATCGTTGAATATTTCATCGGCGAAGTTCAATCTCGTGCGGCGAATCCACGTGAAGGTGATTTCATTACTGAATTAATGAACACTGAAGTCGAAGGCAAAAAAGTTCCGATCGAATATGTGCTCGGTGTTTGCAACTTAATGTTGGTCGCGGGCATTGATACAACTTGGTCTGCGATTGGTTCGTGCATGTGGCACATGGCCCAACATCCAGAGCATCGTAAACAATTGCGTGAGAATCCAGATTTGTGGCCGACGGCGGTTGAAGAGTTGTTGCGCGTCTATGCACCGGTGACAATGGCACGCATTGTTGATCATGACATCGAGTTTCAGGGTTGTCCGATGAAGGCGGGCGATCGAGTGCTGATGGCGTTTCCGGCGGCGAATCGGGACCCGAGACAGTTTGAAAACCCAGATGAAGTAATTCTTGATCGGCAGAACAATCGGCACGTTGCGTTTGGTTCTGGCATTCATCGTTGCGCCGGCAGCAATTTGGCGCGGCTTGAGCTTCGAGTTGCATTGCAAACTTGGCTTGAGCGAATTCCTGAATTTGAGTTGATTGACCCGACGTCAGTTACTTGGGCGGGCGGTCAAGTGCACGGCCCACGCAAGTGCATGGTCAAGTTCTAGTTTTCCCCAAAACTTTTAGCCGTTTGATTTTCTCGTTGTAGACTTTATCAATCACGAGATCAGCGCAGAAGAAATTCTGTTTAACCACTGAAAAAAGTAAGGGCGGCACAGAGATGTGTCGCCTTTGCTGTTCCTACTGCTTGTCGTTCTAGTTGTACACTTGGGGTTGACGAGACATGGCCAAAGCAATTTGGCAAATCTCACGAGAAGTTAGCGCGGTACCGAACAGTTCGTTCTAGCTTTTTCTGTCTTTTGTTATCGGTTGCACTTTTCTATTTGGTGGCACCCGATGGTGTGGAGACAGTATCCGAGTTTCGCCAATTGTGAGGTGCCGATTCGTAATCGGCATGGAGCCCTGATAAAACGAACGAAGAAGCGCTCGAGCGACTTCTTACTTAGGGTTGACGGCCTAAGGACATTTCTAGTAGTCAGAGCCGGCGGGGAAACCTGCCGGCTTTGTTATTTCTGCCGTTTCGAGTTGCCGGAGTAACCACCGAACAATCAAAGTGCTCGCAATGGATATTAGTGTGATTATATGATTATTGGCATTCGGGAACTTACACAAAATCTTTCTAAGTTCATCGAAAAAGCGGCGAATGGTGAAGTTGTGGTCATCACCGATCGCGGAATTGCTAAGGCAATGATCGTGCCGATACCAGGTGGCGATCAAATGTCGATTGGCGTTGTAGAAGGTTGGCTTACTCTGGCAAAAAAGACTGGTCGCCTAAGTCGTCCGCTCAAACTAAATGGAAGTATGCGCTCAATTGACGCGATTAATGAAGATCGCGGTTCGTGACGGCAGATGCCGTTCATCTGGCATGGGCACAGCGATGTGTCGCCTTTGCTATTTAGTTGTTTATGAAACGACTTCGAAACCCAGGTGCATGCCGTTCTTGTAGTGACCTGGCAAGTTGCAAACTAGTTGGTACTTTCCGGCTTCAAGATTGAGGGTCAAAGTTTCAGTTGTTCCAACTTTGAATTCACCAATTTCGTCGATTACTTCGAGGCCGTCTGCTGGCTCAGGAAAGTGATCACCATCGAGCGGAATCTCACCAACTGCAATGTCAGTCTTGACAACGAGAAACTCGTGACCGATAGTGCCGTCATTGGTAACCGTGAATTTAACTTCGCCAACTTTTGCAGCAACTGCACTTGTCTCGACGCCCCATTCGTGAAGATGACCAGTGATGTCATTGCTGATGCCACTTTCGGCGGCGTTGCCATCTGCGCCGCAACCTGCAAATAATGCTGTTGAAATAAGCGCTACTGCCGAAATTCTGATAATCCGTATGTTCATATTTCCCCCTTGTCGAACTTGTGCACAATCTACTAAGTGTTAGGAGTCACTTACCAATCAGCAAGTGCATTTGCGACGGCGATATACGCTAAAAGCGCGATCCCCCTGACTACGAAGAAAGCCACAAATAATGCTGATAAAGCTTGCCCGTTTTAGTGTTCGTCACCGTCGATTAATGGTCGGGTTTTGGGTGCTACTGGTCGTTGCACTTGGCGCAATCTCAAATACGGTGGGCACTAATTTCGCCACAACTTTTGAATTGCCGAAAAGCGAGTCAAATGACGTTCGTGAATTGCTTAAAGCCAACAACCCTGAGCGAGCGGGTTTCACAGGACAAATTGTCTTCGCGTCGCCTACTGGGGTAGCAACACCAGAAGTCAAAACAAAAATGACGTCTCTATTTGCTGAAGTTGCAAAGCTCGATGGGGTCAAAGTAACGAGCCCATATGAAACCCAGGGTCAAATCAATCAAGCCGCCACAACGGCTTTTGCATCTCTTGATGTAAGCGAGCGATCACAAGCAGAAATAATCACTCTTGGTTCAGATATTCAAAAGATTGGCGAAAACTACGCCACGCCAGGTTTAGATATTGAATATGGCGGAGAAGTATTTGCCGGTTTTGAAATGCCAGCCAGCGAAGTTTATGGTTTGCTCGCCGCGATAATAATTTTAGTTCTTGCGTTCGGTTCAGTATTGGCGATGGGTTTGCCGATCGGCACCGCAGTTCTCGGGCTCGGGGTCGGCACTTCACTTGTCGGCATTGTTAGTCACATAGTTGGAATGCCAGATTTCACGACATCGCTTGTGGCGATGATCGGTCTTGGTGTGGGCATTGACTACGCATTATTCATCGTTACGCGATATCGCGAATGTTTAGCCGATGGTCTAAGTGTGGAAGATGCTGTCGTTGAAGCCGTCGACACTTCTGGTCGCGCAGTTATTTTCGCCGGCATCACAGTAATTATTTCGCTACTCGGGCTATTTGTCATGGGATTAGCCTTCGCTCGCGGTTTAGCAATCGGCGCAGTGATTGGCGTTTTGTTTATGATCATTGCGTCGATCACGTTTTTGCCGGCGCTTCTTGCAATGGTTAAACATCGCATTGGTGTGACAACCCGTGCGGCGCTAATTGCGCTAATCACATTCGTGCTTTTTGCAATCGTTGCAGTGGTCAGCAAATCAACTCCGGTATTTTTGGTCGGTCTCGCCTTGACAGTCGCAATAACGGCATTAAGTTTTGTAATCAAGTCATTGCGAATACCAATACCGCATCGAGTTGTGAAAGCCAAAGAACTTACATTTTGGTATCGCTGGAGCCGATTCATCCAGCATCGTCCGTGGGTTGCAGCGATTAGTGCAACCA
>JAPKZT010000210.1 GCA_026393655.1 Actinomycetota bacterium
GTAAGAAACTTTTCACCGAGAGTTAGTTCGTAGTCGGCAAAAGTCAGGGTCGGAGGAAAGCTGAGTAATCGACCCTCTTTATCGAGTGCGGTTGATTCTTGATAAAAATCAGTGGTTTTAATACGCCTCGAAATGTCGTTGATAAGCCAGCCCCAGTTTCTAGTCTGGAGGTTGAAATTTCTACTCCACATTTTTTCGAGAGAAGTATTGCAACTTTCGTCTGAGGTCGCACAAAAAATATTAATTTCAAGCTTTTTGGTGCGAATTTCGCGTTCTTTTATTTTCAGAATGCTTAGCTCTGTGTTTGTTGCGAAGTGGCCAATTCTTGAGTTGATGATTGGGTGGATTCTGACTCTGACGAATTTGGATACGAATAAAAGCAAGCCAACAAAAGCCATCGCAAACGGCAGGAGAATGACTTTTGCTGGTCCTAGCGTTCTCACAACAAGGTACTTTTGTTTTATTTTAAGCCAAAGATTCACGAGCCAAAGTGTAGTTTGAATGACACTTGGAGTTGTTGTATCGGATTGTTTAGACTTGAAGAATAGCCCGACTTGCCGATTGGTAAGCGATCATCGGGGGAAGTAAAACCGAAACAAAAAGTTTCTGGTTCATCACCCGAAAGGTCTAATCAAAGTACACATGTTGAATATGCTCATTACCACTGCTGAAGATAGTAAAAAATTTGTCGATGTCGTAATCCCGTGGTGGGGATGGGAGATGTTGATCGCTGTGTTTGTCGGCGCGCTATTAATCGACTTGCTTTTGCGGCACAAAACCGCTCACGTTGTCGAGCCTAAAGAGGCACTTCAGCAGACCGCGCTGTGGCTTGCACTTGGTTTGGGTTTCACTGGCGTCATTTACGCAATGTTCAATGGACAAGGCGAAGGCACTTCTTCGGCAATTGAATATCTCTCGGGTTATTTAATCGAGTACAGCCTCTCAATTGACAACGTTTTTGTATGGGCGATGATTTTTGTCCACTTCAAAGTGCCGAACCAGTACCAACATCGAACACTGTTTTGGGGAATATTTGGCGCGCTTGTGATGCGATTTATATTTATCGCGTTGGGAGTTCAGGTCATTACTCGCTTTGAGCCGCTGTTGGTCGTGTTCGGAGTGTTCTTGATCTACACGGGTATCAAAATCGTGCGCAGCGGTGATGAAGAGAGTGATCCATCAGAGATGCGCACGATGAAAATATTCCGCAAATTCGTTCCATCGGTAGAGCACTACGACGGACAAAAAATGTTTACGCGCGTCAATGGTCGAAGATTTGCAACACCATTACTTGCAGTGCTTGTACTAGTTGAGGTTTCAGATGTGGTGTTCGCAGTTGACTCTGTGCCAGCAGTTCTAGCCGTAAGTCGTGAGCAATTTATTGTGTTCGCATCTAACGCTTTTGCGATTCTTGGTTTGCGATCGCTATATTTTGTGCTTGCTGGTATGCGAGAGCGTTTTAAATACATGCCACTGACTATTTCATCATTGTTAATTTTCGTTGGCATCAAAATGTCCGTAGGAATTTGGTATCACATTCCGACCGTTGCATCGCTTGGTGTAATTATTGGTTTACTTGCGATCGGTGTCGGCGCTTCTGTGCGCCACGACCGCCGAAACAGAGCCTAAATAACACTTATCAACTAGCCTTCGCTCGTGGCGATTGCAGATACAGACATAGAACGATTGCGTGAGTCGGTGTCAATTGTTGACACGATTCAGGGCTATGTGCAATTGCGGCGCGTCGGGCGCAACTGGGTGGGCTTGTGCCCGTTTCATGCCGAGAAATCTGGTTCATTTAATGTTCGCGAAGAAACTCGCCGCTATAAGTGTTTCGGTTGTGGAGCATCTGGTGACGTGTTTAAATTCATCCAAGAAATTGAGCATCTTGACTTCGTCGGAGCAATCGAACACATCGCCGGTAAGGCCGGTTATCAACTTACATATACGACGGGTGGGCAAAGCAAAGACCGTCAACGATCAAAACAATTAACCGAAATCATGGCGCAAGCAGTCGAGTGGTATCACAACAGATTGTTAACGGCACCCGATGCAAGAGTGGCACGCGACTATTTGCGCGATCGTGGTTTGTCTGGCGATGTTGCACGCGAATTCAAACTTGGTTGGGCACCTGATGACTGGGATGCTTTGTCGCGCGACATCGGCGTATCGATAGATCTGCTTCGCGAAACTGGTCTCGGGTTCGTCAACAAACGGGGCAAGCCACAAGATTCATTTCGCGCGCGAGTAATGTTTCCGATTTTTCGCGATTCGGGTGAGCCTGTTGCTTTCGGCGGGCGAGTGTTGCCCGGAAGCGCTGATCCTGCGAAATATAAGAACTCACCAGAAACTGCCATTTATGCAAAATCAAAAACCCTTTACGGTTTGAATTGGGCGAAAGCCGAAATCGTCACGGCTGATGAAGTGATTGTCTGCGAGGGCTACACGGATGTGATTGGCTTTCAGCGCTCTGGCATAAAACGCGCTGTCGCCACCTGCGGAACGGCGCTCACTGAAGATCACGTTCGACTATTGAAGCGATTCGCGACAAAAGTCGTGTTGGCGTTTGATGCTGATAAAGCCGGGCAAGGTGCCGCCGAAAGATTTTACGAATGGGAGCAGCGCTACAAAGTGCAGGTGAGTGTCGCACACTTTCCGCAAGGCAAAGATCCTGGCGACTTGGCAAATAGTGATCCAACAGCATTGGCGAGTGCAGTCGCAAACGCTCAACCTTTTTTGGGTTTTAGATTGCAACGAGTTCTTGATGCAGGATCAGTCACATCGCCCGAATCTCGTTCGCGTACAGCCGAGCAAGCAATGGCTGTGATCAACGAACATCCCGACACAAATGTGCGAAAAATTTATGCGGGTCAAGTTGCGACCCATGTTGGTATTCCTGTTGTTGACTTGGTGAAGCTTGCCGAACGAGGAATAAGAAAACCTACGATCAATATCTCGGCGTCGCCGAATTCGCGACGCAGTGAATCAGCCGAGTTTGTTGTTTTGGCACTGATGTTTTCACAATGGGAGATAATTGCAAATTGGTTGTCAGAGGCGTTGTTCACCGATGAAGTAAATCGTCGTGCGTTTTTGTCAGTGGCTCAAGCTGAAGGGAATGTCTCAAAAGCCCTAGAATTAGCCGATCCAGAAGCGCGCGAAGTTTTAGAGCGGGCCGCAGTTGCCGATGTAGAGACTCAACCGATTCGCGAAGCATGGAACCTACTTTCTGCCGCAGTGCGCCGTGAACTCGCACATCGGGTGACTTTGAGTGATCCAGAACAGATTCGCATTGACAGATCTGCGCGTTTGTTGCTTGAAAATCTAGAGGTCCCAACTATGGCAGAATCTTCAGCAGAGCAATTATTGGGTTGGTTAAATCTTCGGGTGGGGGAACACGAATGACGACATCGTCAACAAGGGACACTCTCGGGTCTGACTCTGTTCGTCTTTACTTAAACGAAATCGGACATGTTGATCTTCTGACCGCCGATGAAGAAAAAGATCTTGGTAAAAAAATCAAGGCTGGAATTTCCGCTCAAGAAAAACTTAATGAAACTACCGAAAGTCTGGATTTCTCGGGTCGTCGTCGATTACAGCGCACTGTCAAGGATGGTGAAAAAGCGAAAGATCATATGGTTCGGGCAAACTTGCGTCTCGTGGTTTCAATAGCGCGAAGATACGACCGTAAAGAATTGCAACTTGCCGATTTGATTCAAGAAGGCAATATCGGATTAATGCATGCCGCCGACAAATACGACTATGAAAAAGGTTTCAAATTCTCGACGTATGCAACTTGGTGGATACGTCAGTCAATGACTCGGGCTCTTGCTGATCAAGGCAGAAATATTCGAATTCCTGGTCACATGATGGAGATAGTTAACCGTGTGCAGCGCTCTGAGCGCGACTTGACGAGTGAACTTCGACGCAACCCGACACCCGAAGAAGTTGCTGCGCGTTGCAGTCTTTCGGTTGAAAGACTTTTGGAGATAATGCAATTAGCGATACCGACGACAAGTTTGGATGCCCCAGTTGGTCACAATACTGATGACTTAACTGTTGGTGACACAATTGCTGACAGCGACCAGAATGATCCGCTTGGTGCAACTGAGAGAAGCCAATTACATGATGCTGTTGAGCAAACCTTAAAAGATCTGCCACCGCGTGAGCAAGAAATAGTTGCGATGCGTTTTGGTATTGGTGACCACAAACGTATTTATACGCTTGAAGAAGTCGCCGACAAAATGCACGTGACTAGAGAACGAGTAAGGCAAATCGAGCAAAAGACTTTGGCTCGAATGCGTCACCCACATAACAGTGCCAACCTGCGCGCATTTTTTGAAGATAAATAACTAGTTCTAAATAGTTAGATCTACGACTGGCTCCCATTTGCGCGAAGTCCATGAGTTAATTAGCGCCTGTTGAACACTGACAACATCAACGGCTTCTTTGAATCCTGGTGTGTAGGTTGTGCCAGTAGCTAATGCATTCATGAAGTTCAAATCTTCGATTGCAACAAGGTCTTCGAAGCCGATCGCGTTGGCCATGCCTGGGGCAAACGCGCCATGAAACGGAAACCGATCTCCACCGAAAATTGTTTTATACCCAGTGTTGACACCTTCTTCGCGCTTATAGAACTGCAATTCGTTTAGCTTCTCAAGATTCCACGACAACGAACCTTCAGTCCCGTAAACCTCAAAAGCATTCTGGCTTTCTGGACCAACCATTGAACGACTTGTTTCGAAAGTACCAGTTGCACCATTTTCGAAATTGCAAAGCATTGATGCAAAGTCTTCGTTTTCGACTTCGCCCTTTGGGTCTGTTGCCTTGCCTCGACCGTAATGACTTGCCGCGCCACTAGGTAATGGTCGATGAGTGATCGTATTATTCTTCATTCCGGTTACTTCTGAAATACCGCCGACTAAAAAGTGGGCGAGTGAAACCGAGTGGCTCAGAATGTCACTAGTCACGCCGTAACCTGCTTGCGCGAATTTGAAGCGCCAAGTTAACAAACCAAGTTCGTCGCTGCCATACATCGACAAGAATCTTCCGCGATAGTGGGTTACGCGACCGATTGCTCCGCTTTTGATTAATTCACGTGCGTGAATCACCAGAGGTGACCACAAATAGTTGTAGCCCACGCCTGTTGGTGTCGAATGTTTTTTTGCAATGTTGTAAGCCTCGACTGTTTGTGCTGGCGTGCCACCGATTGGCTTCTCGCTGAAAATTGCTTTTCCTGCAGCTGCTGCTGCCGCGATCATCGGCACATGCAACATGTTTGGTGCGGTAACCCATACTGCGTCAACATCTTTAGCGGATACTGCTTCTTCGAAGCCGGCTACTGCGCGAGCAAACCCAAAATCGTTAACTGCTCGGTCACGCCGACTCTGTTCAACATCGGCACAGACGACGAGTTCTGGTTTGAACTCTGCATCTGGAAACAGCGAAGAAATTCGCAACGCAGCACGACTGTGGGCTTGACCCATCCACCCGAGACCTAATACAGCAATACCGATACGTTTTTTCATATTTTTCTCCGTTGTGTTTAGTTAATTAGTTAGTTTTGCGATCAAGCGTTGACTCGACCGTGAGCTGAAGTCATCGGTACTCGCGGGTCAATTTTTTGCGACTTCCATTCGTCGCGAATCCAGTGGTGGCTCGGGTCATCGCAAAATGCCATTGTGCGATCTTCAGCAGGCCCCGCCAATACATTTAAGAAATACATCGGATATTCAGGCGCAGCAATTGAAGGCCCGTGGTAACCCGCAGGCAAAATATAAATATCGCCATCGCTGAGTGTGACGGTGTCGTCAACAGAACCGTCAACCGTGTACGCGTGAAAGTAGCCGCGACCATCTCGGTAGCCATGATCAGATTGTTGTTTGCCAATTCTGAAGTAGTAGATCTCTTCGTTCATGTTTGGACAACCAGCGATGCCATCATGTCGATGTGGTGGCCAAGAAGACCAGTTGCCTCCTGGTGTCAATACTTCGCAGATGATTATTCTGTCGGCACCTCGAAACGAATCTGGTGTGGCGATGTTGTTGACCTGGCGTGTCGCAAATCCTGCACCGCGAGGTTCAACTGGCACTGTGTTGGCTAAGCCATGGTGAGCAGGAAACTCTTTTGTAGCCATAGCTGTGCACACCGCAACTTCGCCGGCATCGGCAGAAAGTGACAACTTAGACCCAAGCGGTGCATAAAACCAGTCGGCAACTGCTGCGAATACGCCCGGTCGGCCGGCAAGGATATTTTTCTTGTTGCCAAGTTCGACAGTGACTGAGAGTGCTGAAAGCGGAACAATCACAGCTTCGCGATTAGTAAGGTCAATTTCAACTGTGTTGCCTTTAGGCATGCTTGAAAAGTCATAAACGTCGATGCCGCAATATGTCCAGCCTGCAGTCTTGACGTCTAAAGAAACTGGCTGGTTAGCACTAGCCAGCGAACCTTGTGGGTAATACCAACTCGAAGTTTTACTCATCGTCCGTCTTCCTTTAACTTAAATGATTGAACCATGAACAAGTTTTGCAGCTCGGCCGATGGCGTTCTCGACGTCGTCATCATACGGAAATAGTAACGGTCGACCTGCAACTAATCCGATCACATTTGGAATCTGTAATGCTCCGGCCCATTCGCTAAAAGTTACGTCTAGCTTTTCGCCAGGATCACCGCCGAGTAATAAAATCGGCATCGTGGTAGCGCCACCTAAAGATTTATGGTTTGTCCATGCAGGAAGTTTCAGCCAAGTCAGACCTGAGTACGAGCCAAGACCTGCAGCGATAGAAATAATTTTATCCAGTCGGTCTGTAGATCGATCAAGCGCCGGCAAGCCATTGACATCTTTTGTGTACGGCAGTGGTTCGACTAAGCAAACGATGTTTCGTTCAGCCAACAAGCGCATCGCATCAACTACATATTCAATAGTTTTGCCAACACCCGCATCGGTGTTTTCGATACGCAGCAAAACTTTGCCGCCGTCAAGACCAAGCGATGCAATATGGTCGGCATCGTAGGCCGTCATCGGGTCGTCAAGTCCCCACATCGAGCCGAGATAGCCACCACGATTCATCGTGCCAAAAATAAGTTTCGATTCAAGTGCGCCAAGCCAAGCAAGTTCTTCAACAATGTCAGCACTTGCCAATAAACCATCAACTAATGGGTTGCTCAAACTTCTTATCAGGCGGTCAAGCAGCGAGTATCTATCGGCAATTGCAAATTGGTTTTTACCAGCGGCGAGTATGCCTCTGGCTGTGTGATCTGCAGCAACAATCAGTAATCTGCCATCTTTGCCGATTAGTTTGCGACGTTTACGATTTGAGACGGCTTTTACGAATGACTGCGGATCGCGGACTCGCGCCTCAAGAAGTTTTTGGTACTGCGATCTATCGAGCGTCGACACAAGCTAACTCTTAATTTTTGCTTGCTCAGAGATGAATGAACGCAAGATCTCTTCAGTTGGCATCGCATCAGCGCATGCGAGTTTGGTTGCGACATAAGCACCAGCGGCATTTGCGAACTCGCCGATTTCGCGGATAGACCAATTATGAATTAAGCCGTGCGAGAGAGCACCGCCAAACGCATCGCCTGAGCCGAGGCCGCATACGAGTGTGATCTTCAGTGGAGCAATGCGAATTCGTTCTTCGGCAGTTGCAAGCATCACGCCATCAGCACCAAGTTTGACAATGGCAAGCGAAACTCCATCAGCAAGAAACTTGTCAGCAATTTTGTCTGGGTCGGTTAGACCGATTGCCATTTCGCATTCTGTTTTATTGCCAACAACAACCGAGCAGTGGGCGATCGCGGCACGAGCAGCAGCGCCAGCAGCATCTATGGACGACCAGAAACTTGGGCGATAATCAAGATCAATCACCGTGTGCTTTTTGCGACTTCGTTGCGCAAGCCAATGCATTGAAGACTTCGCAGTCTCGCCGTGCGACAGCGCGCAGCCACTCATCCAAAAAACAGCACATTCATTGATCAGTGATGCTGGCACTGAGCTGGCGACGATGGTTGTATCCGGGGCGTTGGGTTGCCTGTGAAAAATAAGTTTTGGATCTTCGGGTGGGTCAAGGGCTGCGAGCACAACTGGGGTTAAGCCATTCGGCTCACTCGAAACAAATTTCGTATCAACATTCCATGTGTTGAGTTTGTTGACTATGTATTGGCCTAAAGCATCTGAGCCAACTTTTGTCAACAGCACAGCGTGATTACCAAGTTTTGCCGCGGCTACTGCAACATTGCTTGGGCTGCCTCCAACGCTTTTCGAAAAGGTTTGTTCGCTACCAAATGAAGCCCCGGCTTCTATTCCGTATAAGTCAATGCTCACTCGGCCGACGGTGACAACAGTGTTCTTCATCAGGTCTGAGTTTAGGTTGCGGGCAAGCGTTTCTTTGAATCGTTGGTGTTAAGCGACTAGTTTTATTCCATGCGTATTGCAGTTTTTGGGGCTGGTCGAATGGCCGAAATTCGAATTGAAGACATGGTTAAAGATCCTCGGATTAAAAACATTTCGGTGATCAATCGTTCGCCAGAAAAAGCCGAGTTGCTTAAGTCAAGATTCGGTGTTGAGATCGTTTCTGAAAAAGATTTCAAACCACAAGATTTTGATTCATATGTGATTACGACTGGCACTTCGCATCATGCACAGGCACTTGATTTGGTCTTGGGGCCCAATCGTAAAATTTTATGCGAAAAGCCAATTGCTCTTGAACTTGCAGACACTGATGCTGTGTTGGATCGAGCAAAAAAAGCTGGTGCTGAGATTCAGGTTGGTTTTCAACGACGATTTGATCCACCTATTGCAAAAGCTAAGCAACTAATTGACAGCGGTTCGGTCGGCACGATGTATCACATTCGCTTTTTATCGAATGATATTGAGCCGTCATCTCGAGAATTTCTTGCTGGCAGTGGCGGGGTATTTCGTGATCTTCACGTGCATGATTTTGATTTGGCTGAGTGGCTTTGTAACGAGCCAATTGCAGAAGTATTTGCAACTCGCCGAGTTCGCGAGTTTCAACAATATGCCGAGTTTGATGATGGCGATGTTTCGCTGATTCATGCGATGACACAATCTGGAGTTCAGATAAGTATTTCAGGTACTCGTCATGATCCACGCGGTCATGATGTGCGTTTTGAAGTTTTCGGTTCAAAAGATTCGTTGAGTGCAGGTCTCTCTCCGCGGACTCCACTCAATTTGCTTGACTCCGGCATTGAGTTAAGTACATCTCCGTATACGGGTTTTGTTGATCGATTCAGAGAAGCCTTCAGAGAAGAAACGAAGGCATACATCGAATGGATCGCCGGCAATCGAAATAATCCATGCCCACCAGATTCGGCACGAAGTGGTATTTGCGTTGCGATCGCCTGTGAAATTTCGGCAAGAGAAAAGCGCGTTGTAAAGGTTGCTGAAATCAGAGGATCATGACTCGGTTGAAAGTTGCATTAATTGGGCTTGGCCGAATGGGTCGTGTCCATGCGGCGGCACTTGCTAAATCTGAAACTGTTGAAGTAGTCGCAGTGGCAGACCCATCTGAACAAGCAATTGAATTTGCGAGATCCCTATTTCCGAAAGCTGCAATATTCGCGGATTATAAAGAGGCTTTAACCTACGATCAAGTTGAAGCCTGCCTGATTGCATCGCCAACACCATTGCATCCACAAATGGTACGAGACGCTCTCGCGCATGGCTTACATGTGCTGTGTGAGAAACCATTAGCGCTTGATATTGAAGTTGCAAAAGAACTTGCGAATATATCGACGAATGCAAATCTCGTTTTGCAAATTGGTCACTGGCGAAGATTCTCGCACCTTGGGCAACTGCAAAACGATTGCTAGACAGCGGCGCAATTGGCGAGCCAATAATGATTCGACTTTCACAGTGGGATGCAAACTCGCCACCTGCAAGTTTCTGCGATGTAACTGTCAGTGGCGGCTTAGCAATTGATTGTGGAGTTCACGAATATGATCTTGCCGAGTGGCTCTTCGGTTCGCCAGCAACGGCAGTTCGTGCGTGGAATCTAACTTTGGTTGAGAAATCACTAGCGGCAGTTGGGGATGTCGACAATCTCTGTGCCATTCTCGAATTTGATAACTCACGCGCAGCGTTCGTTGATCTCTCGCGCAATTCTCGTTACGGCGATGATGTTCGAACAGAAATACTCGGCAGTGATGGCGCAATATACGTTGATCTATTGCCCACAGGTCGAACCCGACTTGCAACTAAAGATGGCATGGTTGAAGTTGACGGATCTCAAGTCGCAGACGCGACGGCTGCCGGAGTTGAGAATCAACTCAACGCATTCGCTGCTGAAGTTTCTTCGCGCGGGTCAACTGATCTACCTGATGGCTATTCAAGTGCGCGGGCTACGCAGATTGGTCATGCTGTTAATTTGGCGGCAAAAACTGCTGATCGAATTGAGGTCTGAGATGTATGAAAAATTTGAGGGCCGAATTGTGCTGCACCAGGACGATGTCGGGATGTGTCACGGAGCAAACGTTGCTTTCAGCGAACTGTCAAATCTTGGCTCAATAACAAGCGGTTCAGTGATGGTGCCATGTCCATGGTTTCGAGAAGCCGCAGAGATGGCCGCTTCAAATAAAAAACTTGATCTTGGTGTGCACCTAACGCTGACGGCCGAAAAAGAGTTTTATCGTTGGCGGCCCCTAACATCGGCCAGCAAATCAAGTGGATTGGTAGATGATGACGGTTATATGTGGCGAGACGTCAGTTCGGTTCGTCGTAATGCCAATGTTGATGCTGTTGCGTTAGAACTTCGGGCACAAATTGATTTTGCTCTCGCAAGTGGTTTTGATGTGACTCATCTTGACGCGCATATGGGGTCGACGCTCGCCCCAGAATTTTGTGCGATTTATATTTCGCTGGGAGTTGAATACAAACTCCCAGTTTTGCTGACGAAAAAACTCTCGCAATACGGACCAAATAATCACGTAGTAGGGGTATCTGACGATCAATTCGCCGAGTTCGTTGTGTTCGCAGAGGACAAGAGCATGCCGATTTTTGATCGAGTGCTAGAAACAGATTTCAACCGCAAGTCAACTACGCATCTTGATGATCTTGCATACCAAACAATGTTTACACAAAATCTGACCGGCTTAACATTTGCCGCGCTGCACCCAAATGCACCAGGCGAAGTTGAAGTGATCGAACCAAATCAGTTTCACGTGCGAACCCAAGAGTACGAAATATTTAGTTCGAAAACGTATCTGTCATGGCTTGCTAAAAATGAAATTAAACCAATCGGAATGCGCGAACTTCGTGACGAAATGCGTCTAGCGAAATAAAAAACTCGTTAATTAATTAGTTTTTGAAATATGTTCTGGTATCCCAAAACTTTTGGTGATCATTCGCGTAGCTACAAGCACAACTCCCGCTGTACACGCTAAGAAAATTGGATATGTCGAAATTCCGACTCGTTCAAGTAACTGACCGGCCACCCAAGGCAAAGTCATTGAACTTAGGCCGGCAGTGCCAACTATTCGCGCAGTTGTTTTGCCAGAAAGTGAAGTACGGCTGCCGATGAAACTAAACATCAGCGGAAACTGCGGTGCTGCAGCTAAACCATAGATAAACGCACAGGGCAGCAAAATTGAATCAAATCTGAAATATAAAGCCGTGCAGACGGCGATATTCGCGAGTGCTGCAATTTTAATAAATATGATCCCGTGGCTACGGCGAGCCAAAAATACAGTTGCAAATCTGCAGACCATAAAACCAACCCAAAATGTCGAAGTCAAAACTGCAGCTTCGTTCTTTGACAAACCAGTTTTGATTCCGTAGGTGTAAATCCAAGTAACAAATGCAACTTCAAGTGCAACATAGCCAAGAAAAAACATCATGATCAATGCGAGTTGTCGTCTTGAAATTTTTTCGTGGCTTGATCGAGTCTCTAGATGCGGGTCAGCCGGTGATTTATGAAATATCACTATTATCGCGATCGTGCAAAGCGCGGCGGCGACGAACCAAAATGCAAGCGACGCATCTCCAGTTAGTGCGTCTGATCCACGAACTATCAGCGGGCTCAAAATCGCGCCGACTCCGAACATCGTGTGCATCAGCGCAAGACGCGGGCCGACTCGTTCTTTGAGCTCCCATACGATCAATGTGTTGCAGCCAACATCTGAAGTTGAGATCGATGTTCCGAATAATAAAAACATCAAAGCCAAAATGAGTCGATTCGACACAAATGGAATAGTTGCTAGGCAACAAGAGCCCGTAAATAGTGCGGTTCCGATCAAACGATTGCCAAAACCTTTGTCGTAACCACGTGCAAAAATTTGCGTGCCGATGATGTATCCCAGGCCATATGTAACAAGAAC
>JAPKZT010000262.1 GCA_026393655.1 Actinomycetota bacterium
GCCGTGCGCATGGCCAGTGACCACAGACATGAAGAATCCGCCGCACTATCCGTTGGCAATTGACAAAGTTAACTATGTCGGCGACGGTGTAGCCGCAATTTTGGCTATAAACGAAACTGCTTCACGAGATGCTCTTGACGCAATTGATGTGCAATACGAGCCACTGAAGGCCGTTGTCGATCTTGAAGATGCACTGAGTGACAAAAACATTATCCACAAAGATCTTGGCACTAACAAGAGTTACACCTGGCCGCTACTAGTAGAAGAGACACCTGGCTGCGTTGAAGAAGCGTTCAAGAAAGCAAAATATAAAATAAAAGAGCGATACGTTCAGCAGCGACTGATCCCAATGGCGATGGAGCCGCGTGCAATTGCAGCAGTGCCACAACCATTTGGTGGTGACATCACGCTCTATTCGTCGACACAGATTCCGCACATTTTGAAAGTGATGTCGGCGCTGACACTCGGCATACCCGAACAACAAGTTCGTGTCGTTGCGCCAAGCGTCGGCGGTGGTTTCGGTTCAAAACTTGATGTTTATGCAGAAGAACTCTTGTGCATGGCGCTAGCCCGCAAACACAACACACCAGTGCGTTGGGTTGAAGAGCGTACTGAAAATACGCAGGCAACGATTCAAGGTCGCGGACAAATTCAACATGTCGAATTGGCCGCGGACGAAAACGGCAAGATCACCGCGGTTCGTGTGCGAATCATCGGCGATATGGGTGCGTATTTGCAACTCGTCACACCAGGCGTGCCGATTCTTGGGGCGTTTTTATATGCAGGCGTCTATGACATTCCGAAGGCATACGACTTTAGTTGCACTTCGGTGTTTACAAACTTGACCCCGACAGATGCATATCGTGGCGCAGGTCGACCAGAGGCGACATATGCAATCGAAATGGGGATTGAAGCACTGGCTCGTGAAATGAAAATTGACTCGTTTGAATTGCGCAAGCGCAACTACATCAAAAAAGAGCAGTTTCCATATACAGCATTTAGTGGTCTGACATATGACTCGGGTGATCACCTGCTGGCAGCCGAAAAAGCCGCCAAGATGACCGACCTAGCGGGTGTTCGCGTGCAACAGAAAAAACAAAATGTGCCTGGCGCGACGAAACTGCTCGGCGTCGGCATGAGCTCATATTTTGAAATGTGCGGTCTCGCACCGTCGCGCGTGTTGGCTTCGCTTAACTACTCGGCAGGCGGCTGGGAAGCCGCAACTGTACGCGTGTTACCGACGAACAAAGTTCAAGTCATCACTGGCACTTCACCACACGGTCAAGGACATGAAACTTCTTGGGCAATGATTGCTGCTGAGAAACTTGGTGTGGCGCCCGAAGATGTTGATGTCTTGCACAGCGACACAGCGATTTCTGCACTAGGTCTTGACACTTACGGCTCGCGAAGTTTGCCTGTGGGTGGCGTTGCGATTGCACTCGCCTGCGACAAGGTGATCGAAAAAGCGAAATTGATTGCAGCCCACCAACTTGAGTGCGCAGCCGAAGACTTGCAGTTCGTGAATGGTACTTTCAGCGTCAAGGGCTCACCAGACCGTGCATTGCCACTCGCCGCAATTGCGTTCGGTGCGTTTACCGCACATAATCTGCCAGATGGTTGCGAACCAAACCTTGAGGCGCAAGTTTCATACGACCCACCAAACTTCTCGTGGCCATTTGGCACGCACATGTGCGTAGTCGAAGTCGACACAGAAACAGGTGCGGTGAAAATCTTGAAATATATCGCGGTAGATGACTGTGGAAATCAAATCAATCCGCTGATTGTCGAAGGTCAAGTACATGGTGGTGTGGTGCAAGGCATCGCCCAGGCATTGTTTGAAGAAGCCGTTTACGACAGCGATGGCAACTTGAAGTCGTCGAACCTCGCCGAATATCTCGTGCCAGCAGCATGTGATGTGCCTGCAATTACAACTGCACATACAGTTACACCTTCGCCAACAAATCAACTTGGCGTCAAAGGCATTGGCGAGGCGGGCACGATCGGCGCAGCACCAACCGTGATGACCGCGATTATTGATGCGCTATCAAGCCTCGGTGTCACCACTATGGCGATGCCAGCGTCACCACAAACAGTATGGAAAACAATTAACGAAGCAACTCGTGGAGGTAAGAAATGATTCCTGCAGCATTTGATTACAAGCGGGCATCATCTGCCGCCGAAGCAATTTCGCTAGTCAGCCAATACGGCAGTGACGCGAAGTTTCTGGCCGGTGGTCACAGTTTGTTGCCGCTGATGAAGTTGCGACTCGCACAACCGGCGATGTTGATCGACATCGGTCGTGTTAAAGATCTTTCGTATATCAAAGACGACGGAAAGCACATTGCGATTGGTGCGCTGACACGGCATATGGATGTTGAAACTTCGAAAGTATTGCTCGAGCACGCGCCACTGCTTAGTCATGCGGCTGGCCATGTCGGCGATGCGCAAGTGCGTCATCGTGGCACAATCGGTGGTTCAATCGCTCACGCAGACCCTGCAAGTGATTTGCCAGCAACAACACTTGCGCTCGGCGCAACATATGTTGTGCAAGGGCCACGCGGTCAGCGCGAAATCACCGCAGCTAATTTCTACAAAGGCTTTCTCGAAAGCGATTTGGCAGCCGATGAAATGCTGATTGAAATTCGCGTGCCGAAAATGCAAGGTGCCGGTTGGAGCTTTCAGAAGTTCAACCGTCGAGCCCAAGACTGGGCGATCGTTGGAGTTGCAGCATGGCGTCGAAAAGGTGAGGCTGGGGTCGCGCTCGTCAACATGGGTTCAACGCCAATTCTTGCGACGAGTGTTGCTAACGCAATCGCTAATGGTTCTTCAATTAATGATGCTGCTGCAATGGCATCTAACGAGGCTGAGCCACAGAGCGATCTCAACGCATCAACTGAATATCGCAAGCACTTGGCATCGGTTCTCGTTCGCCGCGCTCTCGAGGCTGCTTCAAAATAAAAGATTTTCGTCTTACTCGTTTTAGACCAGCACTAGTTTTTGTCTACTTAGTAATCTTTGGGTGGTCGGCTAAACATTTTGGGCTACCAGTCGACCGCATTGCGGTCGTGTCGTGGCTATTGGGCGCACTCGTTTGCGGCAACTTTGGCAAACCGTTGCGTGAACAAAGGGCAATGGTTCGCGATTGGGCGATTTTAGTTGCCCTGCTTTTTGCCTACGAATACAGCAGAGGCATCGCCGATCAACTTGGCACACGAGTTCATCTGACTGCAATCCGAGACATCGATCGATTTTTATTTTTCGGCAACGATCCAAATGTTTGGGTGCAAAATCACTTCAATGTTTCACGCAAAGTTTCATGGTATGAACTGCCATTGGCAGTCGTTTATATGACTCACTTTGTGTTTCCGGTTGCAATCGCGGTCATCTTGTGGCTTCGAAATCGAAACGAGTGGTCTCGCTATATGCGCAGGTTTGCATTATTGCTTGGCTCGGGCGTGGCAACCTATATTTTGTTTCCAGTTGCACCACCGTGGATGGCTGCACACGACGGGTACATCGCCCACATCGCTCGAATCACTGCTCGCGGTTGGCGCAGTATGGGGCTTTCAACCGTCTCAAAAGTTTTTGACCGCGGCAAAGAAATCACGAACCCAGTTGCCGCGTTGCCATCTCTACATGCAGCATTTTCGCTGTTAGTTGTCGTTTTCTTTTTTAAATGGATGTCAACACCGTGGCGAATTATCTCGTTAACGCTGCCTGCGTCGATGGCATTCGCTCTCGTATATTTTGGCGAACACTACGTCACTGATATTTTGCTGGGCTGGCTTTATGTTGGCGCAGCAAGTTATATTGCAACTCGCTACGAGCAAAGAAAACTCGGCGCGACTGAAGTCGCAGTTACTAGCAATTAATAACTAGAAGCTAATTTGTGACGCGGCGCGACTGGCGATATACGGCTTAAAGTACTTTGCGCGAATCTCGTTATGTAATGCGTCTTCGTCGTAAGCACGCCAACCTGCAACATCGTCAAAAGTTGCTGCGATCAAATAGTTTGAGTTTGTCGGTGCTGAAACACCTAAATCGGGCCCACAGCGATAATCACGCACTGACGGTATTTTTGCGACCATTTCTTTTAGAACTTTTGTAACAACCTCAGCATAATTTTCTGGAACTTGGTCGTTCCATGTGATTGCCACGACATGTTGCAACATCAGATCAAACCCGAATATTGTCCGCCATCAACTTGCAAGTTTGCACCAGTAATAAACTTCGCCGACTCACTGCACAAAAATGCGACAACATCACCAAAATCTTTAGGGTCACCGACAACCCCAGCCGGAATATCCAGCGCCTTAGCGTCAGGTACTGCGCCATATAACTGTGTGATTCGGTCTGTGGCATGAGTCCCTGGTTGCACAGTATTTATTGTTACACAGTCACCAGCAACTTCGCGGGCAACAGTCTTTAGAAAGCCAGTCAGTCCTGCACGCATCGTATTTGACAGGATCAAATTAGCGATTGGCTGGCGCACGGCAATAGAAGTAATCGCTACTACTCGCCCCCACTTGCGTGATTGCATCTCAGGCACAACCAGTTTCGTCATCGCGATCATCGACATCAAACCATTTTGCACAGCAGTTTCGTAACTCTCGACATTTGTACTGGCGAAGTTTCCCGCTGGTGGTCCGCCACCATTTAAAATAACAATGTCAAGATGGCCGAGCGCAGCAGTTGCATTGCGAATAAATGTTTCGCCACCAACGACACTTGAAACATCACCAACAATTCCGATGCACGAGTTACCAATTTTTGTAGCGGCATCAGTTACGCGCTTGGCATCACGACCACAAATAGCAACTCGCACTCCGTCATTTGCAAGCGCATGAGCAGTTGCGAAACCAAGACCGGCAGAGCCACCAGCCACTGCAGCCGTACGTCCGCTAATCGCAAGATCCATGAATGTTCAGATTAGCGCACCAGCTATTGGCAATCTCATAGACTGGGCGACGTTAGGTGGTGAGACCAAATGGACCGATCGGCAAACCCGCCGCGGTCGAGTAAGCGTTACCTTGATGCGATAGCCGATGCGGACACGTTTCCATATTGGTTAGACGACGTGGACGAGCCCGACTCGAACCCAACTGCAGTGCACAACGAAGACTGCGATCTTTGCGTGGTCGGTGGCGGTTTCACCGGCCTATGGACAGCAATCATCGCCAAGCAACGAGACGCAAAACGTGATGTCGTTCTTATTGACGCGCATGAAATTGGCTCAGGTGCGAGTAGTCGCAATGGCGGATTCATGGATTACTCGTTAACTCATGGCATCGCCAACGCTCAACAAAGATTTCCGGATGAAGTAGATGTTCTCGAACAACTCGGTCGCGAAAATATTGCCGAGATCGAAAAAGTAATCCGTGAATACAACATTGACTGCGACTTCGAACGCAATGGCGCAATCGAAGTTGCCAGCACTTGGCATCCAGAAAACTACACGGATGAATTAAAAGAAGATTATTCAATTTTGCGCGACCTCGGACACGATGTTGTATGGCTTGACCGCGATGCAATGAATGCCGAAGTGCACTCGCCTGTTTTCACTGGTGGCTTGTGGGCAAAAGATACTTCGGCGCTCGTTGACCCAGCTCGTTTGGCATGGGGTTTAAAACGCGTGGCGCAAACTCTCGGGGTACGAATCTATGAAGACACTCGCGCTGGAGAAATTTCTGAGAACAAATCTTGCATTGAGATTAAAACTGCACTAGCAAAAATTCAAGCACAAAATGTGGCACTTGCAACAAACACTTTCAAACCATTGCTACGCA
Source organism: Actinomycetota bacterium (assembly GCA_026393655.1). Lineage (GTDB taxonomy): Bacteria > Actinomycetota > Acidimicrobiia > Acidimicrobiales > Ilumatobacteraceae > BACL27. The sequence continues at coordinate 5,787 of JAPKZT010000262.1, forward strand.
AGATGAACAAATACATTGCACCCGTTTACGACTATTGCTTGGTAACAGAGCCGTTAACAACGCAACAGCTTGAAAGTATCGGTTGGCGCAATCGTCAAGGTCTCGCAGATTGCTCGAATCAGTTTCACTACTTTAGGTTGACTGCCGATAATCGAATTTTGTGGGGCGGATACGACGCGATCTACTACTTCGGTGGCCAGATGGATAAAGAACTCGAATCTCGACCAGAAAGTTGGGCGATGCTGTCAAGCCAGTTCTTTACAACTTTTCCTCAACTCGAAGGCGTGAAGTTTTCGCACATGTGGGGTGCACCGATTGATACATGCTCGAGATACAGCGTGTTTTGGGGTACGCACTATAAAAATCGTGTCGCATACGCAATCGGCTACACAGGTCTCGGGGTCGCAGCATCGCGATTTGGTGGCGAAGTAATGCTTGATCTACTCGCAGGTAATTCGACTCGTGCCACTCAAACAGAATTCGTGCAAACTAAACCGCGACCGTTCCCGCCGGAGCCTTTCCGTTTTATCGGTATCCAAGCCACAAAATGGTCGCTTGACTACGAAGACCGTACTGGTAAACGTAATCTGTGGCTTCGTTTACTAGACCGTCTTGGGTTGGGTTTCGACTCGTAGATGATGATCACCTGATTATCCTGATGAGATGAGGATGAGATGAGTTTGCAGAGTGTTGCCGATGTGCGCAGTGCACTAGATGCAAATAATTATCTTGCGAGCGACGGTTTAGCAACAGCAGTTTTTTTGGCGATGTCGCTAAATCGGCCGTTGCTACTTGAAGGTGAGGCTGGTGTCGGTAAAACTGAATTGGCAAAGGTTTTAGCCACTATTCGCAACAGCGAACTAATTCGTTTGCAATGTTACGAAGGCATCGACGCTGCACAAGCAATGTACGACTGGGATTACTCACGACAGTTGTTGCATCTTCGAACCCTTGAGGCAACCGGAGAAGCTTCTTCGCTCGGTGCCGACAAACTTGAGGGACAGTTGTATAGCGAAAAGTTTTTGATCCGGCGCGCATTATTGCGAGCGATTGATCAACACGAAGGAACTTCGCCAGTTTTATTGATTGACGAAATAGATCGCGCAGATGACGAATTTGAAGCTTATTTATTAGAAGTACTCTCTGATTTTCAAATCACAATCCCTGAACTTGGCACCTACAAAGCAACTACGCCACCGTTAGTTGTGCTGACTTCAAATCGCACTCGAGATGTGCACGACGCATTAAAACGGCGTTGCTTGTATCACTGGGTTGAGCACCCTGACTTTGAGCGTGAAGTTGAGATTGTTCGCCGCCGTGTGCCACAAGTAAATGAATTGCTCGCGCGGCAAGTCAGTGCTGCTGTTGAGGCTCTACGTAAAATGCAGTTATACAAGCCGCCTGGTGTTGCCGAAACAATTGACTGGGCTACTGCACTTGGTCGACTCGGTGTACGAGAACTTGATGAGTCAGTTGTGCAAGCAACTCTCGGCACCGTGCTTAAGTATCGCGAAGATCACGAACGAGTTCGCAACAGCGGTGTTGCTGGACTCGTTAAACAAGCCTTTGAGCGAGGGCTGTACAACGACTAATGAATACAGCAACAGCAGCATCGCCAGCCCACAATATGGCAGTCGCGTTCGCTCGCGTCTTGCGTGGTGTTGGCTTAGATGCACCGCTAGATTCTGTGATTGTTTTTGTTAGCGCCTTAGCACAGCTTGGTCTCAAAAACCGCAACGATATTTATTGGGCAGCGCATTCAACTTTGGTGCGCAGACATGAAGACACACCGATGTTTGATCGCGCTTTTGCAGTTTTTTGGGATCAAAGTATTGCAATCAACAAATCCGATGACGAACCAGAGACTATCTCGATGACATTGTTGGTAGACGACGAAAACGAACAAGATAAAAATAATCAAACTGCCGAGCCGCTTGATGATGAAAATACAATCACGCTTCGTTTTTCAAGTATTGAAACTTTACGAGAAAAAGATTTTGCAGAATACAACGATGCCGAACTTCGTGAAGCAGAACAATTTATGTCGAATCTTCGCTTGGCAGGGCCACCAAAAAAATCACTAAGACTAAAAAATTCAAATCATCACGGCGCGCGTCACGATATTCGTCGCACGATGCGTGCTTCATTGCAACATGACGGCGAGCCGATTGAAAGATATTGGCGAGAGCCGAGCACTCGCTTGCGAAGACTTGTCGTGCTTCTAGATATTTCGGGATCAATGGAACCGTACGCAAGGGCATTACTTAGATTTATGCATGCCGCAGTCGTCGGTCGTCAACGCGTCGAAGCATTTACTTTTGGCACACGATTGACACGAATTACGAAAGAACTCACTAGCCGTGACCCCGACCGCGCACTCGCACAAACTTCATCGCAAGTTTCAGACTGGAGCGGTGGCACACGACTTGGCGAATGTTTGAGAAATTTTAATGATCATTGGGGCATCGGTGGGATGGCTCGTGGGTCTATATTTGTGGTGCTCTCAGATGGTTGGGATCGTGGTGACCCAGAAGTGTTAGCCGAACAGATGCAACGACTAAACCGGGTTGCGTTTCGAATGATCTGGGTGAATCCATTAAAAGTGAGCCCTGGCTATGCGCCATTAGCCCGAGGCATGGCTGCTGCATTACCGTTCATTGATGACTTCGTTGAAGGGCACTCGCTTGATGCTCTGCAATGTTTGACTGAAGTGATTTCAAGAAATTCGAACGAACGACAAAGGATGATGGCAAATGCGTGAAATTCTCAGCGACATCGACCACTGGCGCTCGCAGAATAAACGCGTTGCTATTGCTCGAGTCGTAGATATTGAAGGCTCTGGGCCACGAGATCCTGGTGCGGCGATGGCCGTTAATCAAGATGGCGAAGTTTCTGGTTCTGTTTCGGGCGGTTGCGTTGAAGGTGCGGTTGTTGCAGAAGCACTTGAAATTTTGGCTAGTGACAGCGCCGGACGGCTCGTCAAATTCGGTTACTCAGATGATGAAGCATTCGCCGTTGGTTTAACTTGCGGCGGAGTCGTGCACCTGTTTATTCAGCCACTCAATTGGTAATTTGATGTCAACTATTTATTTGACTCTTGCAGAATTAATTCGCAATAATAAGCCGGTCGTTATGTTGACCGTCATCGACGGCCCAAATATTGGTGCAACTTTATTAGCAACTCCCAGCCTCGCAAATCTAGGCTCTCTTGGCGACCCAGAATTAGACCGTGTTGCCGTGCGCGATGCGCTCGGCGAACTTGAGGCCGGTCGCACGAGCGTGCGCAATTACGGACCATCTGGTCAAGTCACCCCCGAAGATTTGCACGACACACCTACTGTGCGTGTGTTCGTTGAATCTTTTTCTCCCCCGCCGCAAATGATTATTTTTGGTGCGGTCGATTTCACGGCTGCACTAGCAAAGGTCGCCAAAGTACTTGGCTACTACGTTGTGGTCTGCGATGCTCGTGAAGTTTTTGCAACGAAACGACGATTTCCGATGGCTGACGAAGTTCTCGTCACTTGGCCAACGCCTGTTCTAACTGCCCGTGGCGCAGATTTCGGACCCCGCGACGCAATCTGCATTTTGACCCACGATCCGAAGTTTGATGTGCCGGCAATACAAGGTGCGCTCGCCACTAATGTTGGCTACATCGGCGTCATGGGCAGTCGCAAGACTCATGCCAAACGTCTCGAACGATTGACCGAAGTCGGGGTAACAGCAACAGCAGATCTTGAACGCTTGATGTCTCCAATTGGTCTTGATATCGGTTCACGTACACCAGAAGAGACCGCTATTTCGATTTGCGCCGAGATCATTGGTCGTCGTGTTGGACGCATTGTGCCATCGCTTCGTGAAAGCACTGGCCCAATCCATAGGTGACAAGCCGCATGTCACATCATCAGCAACGTAAGAACCGGCTCAGAAATTGAGAGTAGAGTACGGGACACGTAAGAACTAAATATTTGAGGCTGGTCAATGTCTGTAGCGCGCCTCATCTGACAGTGTTAGCGAAAAGTTTGTGGCTGGTCAATGTTTGTAGTACGCCTCATCTGAGTAGTATGTAGCGTTTAGTGCTGAATTGGGCAACCCCCCACCCCTCATGGCTATTTCTCAAAAAATTCTGAAAGCAAAAATTGCGCTTCAACAAGAAGCGGTTGCAAAGCAATTGCGTAAACTTCGCATTGACGCCGAAATGAGCCAAGACAATCTCGCCCAACTCGCTGGTATCGACCGCAAAACAATCAATCGAATTGAAAATGGCCATTTCTCGCCGACCCTTGACACGATCACCCGCGTGTGCGTCGTATTGAAGATCACACCAAGTAATTTGTTGGGTAGTGGCAAAACAACGCAAAAATAGTAGCTACTCGCGAGAGTTTTCTTGAAATCTAGTTCTTCTACAGTCGCAATTTTGCTGGCGGCAGGTGGAGGAACTCGCTTCAGTGGAAGCGAACATAAACTCACTGCACTTATCTCTAAGCGCTCTGTTTGCTCGTGGTCACTTCAACACTTACTAGAAGCAAAATTTGAAAATGTAGTTGTTGTAACCGGAGCAGTCAAATTGTTTTCGGCTCTCGAAATTGAAGATGTCAACAGTAGCGACACTGTACAAATTGTTAATAATCCACTCTGGCAATCAGGTCTTGCAAGTTCTTTGCAATGTGGCATCAATGTAGCCCGAGAACTTGGCGCACAAGCAGTTGTAGTTGGTCTTGCCGATCAACCTGCTGTTCGTTCGACAGCATGGCGACAAGTTGCAGCATCTAATTCTCCACTTGCAGTTGCAACTTACGATGGTGTGCGCGGCAATCCAGTGCGTCTGCATGCAGAACTTTGGCAATTATTGCCCGAGACTGGTGATGACGGCGCACGCATGCTGTTTAAATCGCACCGAGATTTAATCGAAGAGATCCCCTGTCTTGGCTCTGCTCAAGATGTTGACACAATTTCTGACCTTGAACACCTTCGTGAAATCTTTGAAAACAATTCGTGACAAGTAGTAACTAGCAATGATCAAAGCAACTGCTCAAGACATCGCCCGAGTCACAGAACTACTCGGACGCCGACCACAAGGCGACTTTGAAGTTGTCGTAAGAGACAACACTGGCGACCCGGTAGTTGTAAAAAACGAACCACTACTTTTTGATGGCACACCGATGCCAACAAGGTTTTGGCTCGTCGGTTCGCAACCGCATCTGCTCGTGAGTCGTTTAGAGTCTGCGGGTTGCATTGATCTTGCCGAAAGTGAAGTTGATCCACAAGAACTTGCACAGACGCACATGATGTATGCGATTGAGCGCGACAGTCAAATACCAGCAGACCACATCGGCCCGCGACCACACGGTGGGGTTGCCGGCACACGCACCGGCGTAAAGTGTCTGCACGCCCACTACGCGCATTGGCTTGCTGGTGGCAAAGATGTCGTCGGGGCTTGGGTCGCTAAACGGCTAGCTATTTAGCTAGACGAATAGCTAGACGAATAACTAGCTCTCATATTAGGGTTCGTTATCAATGGATTCGATTTTCGCAGCGATTGATATAGGCAGTAACTCAACAAATTTATTAATCGCCGACAGATCTGGCAAAACTCTTGAACGAATCGTGCGTTCAACCCGACTAGGTGCCGGCTTAACAAAAACTGGCTCACTCAGTGATGAGGCAATTGAACGAACCGTATCTTGCATCAACGAATATGCGCTGTTGATGAAAACTCGCAAAGTTACAGAAACACGAGTCGTCGCTACGGCGGCCTGCAGATCAGCCAACAATACAAAAGAGTTTTTTGAAAAAGTAAGAGCATCTAGTGGTTTAGAGCCCGAGATAATTTCGGGCGAACAAGAAGGTGCGCTTGCTTATCGTGGTGCAACAATTTCATTCGGGCAGTCAACAAACGAAAAAACTCTGGTATTAGATATTGGTGGCGCGTCGACCGAATTAATGATCGGCGCAGAATCACTTTTGACCGCAGTCAGCATTCCGTTTGGTGCAGTCACTCTCAGCGAAAGCGAACTGCATCGCGATCCGCCTCGCCCTGAAGAACTAACCAATGCTATTTCGCTCGTATCCGACGCTGTTGATGACGCAGTCCATATGAATCCTGAATTGGCTAGTGCTGATCAAATAATTGGCGTCGCAGGAACGATCGTCACGGTTGCCGCTGTTGAACTCGGGCTCAAACAATTCGATCCTGAAAAATTACACGCGATGCGATTAACTCGTGAAGCAGCCGAAGATGTTTTTCGAACTTTGGCTACAGAACCTTTAGTTGACAGGGTTTTCAACCCTGGGTTACCTCGCGACCGAGCCGACATCATCGTGGGTGGATGTTGTTTACTAGTAGCAGTGATGCGAAGACTGCAAATACCAGAATTGATTGTCAGTCAGCACAATTTGCTGGACGGCATTGTTGACGAGCTGCGAAATAGGTCAGCATGAGTGGCGCTTCACGAAACACGGTTGGCTCGGCCAGCCCAATATTCAGTAGCAAGCATCCTGCTGGGTCTCAAATCGCAACTTTGCGCCTTCAAGGTAGTCGAATAATGATGCGGCCACTTGTGCCAAGCGATCATGCAGCCTGGAGTGAAGTGCGTTTAAGAAATGGAGAGTGGCTATCGATCTGGGAGCCAAAGCGGTCAGATTACATTGCTGACCCTGCCACTGATTACCAAGCATTTGAGCGCCGCTGTGTCGCTCG
>JAPKZT010000069.1 GCA_026393655.1 Actinomycetota bacterium
CCAACGGTCTTATCCAAACACATTTTTTATCTGCTGCAAATGATCATCACGTTGCCGCAACAACTGCAGCCGGATATTTGGCGTTGATCGGCGGCTTTGATGTGATCGGCACGATTGCGAGTGGATGGTTCACCGATCGTTATGATCCTGCGAAATTATTAATTTATTATTATGCGATACGCGGGGTGAGTTTGCTTTTTCTCGACCCGACGTTGACGCAAGGCGGTTTCGGACTTGGCGGCTTCATGATGTTGTATGGGCTCGACTGGGTTGCCACGGTGCCGCCGACAGTTGCGCTTTGTGTTGAGCGATTCGGTGTGAAGCGAGGTCCGCTTGTTTATGGATGGGTTTTTGCAGGGCATCAAGTTGGTGCCGCAGTTGCTGCAACTGGTGCTGGTTATTTGCGCGATACGACTGGCTCTTATAAATCTGCGTTTGTAATTGCAGGTGTGTGTTGCATGTTCGCTGCCTACGGCTCGTCGCGCCTGACTCGCAAACACTCAGCCAATTAATTATTCGCCGCGGCGTAGTTTCTTAATTATTTCTTAACCAACTCATATCGGGTTCTTAATTTGTCGCGTAATTATTTATGCACCCCGACATCAAGAACAGGAACCGATCATGACCCGCAAGCGAATTCTTACTATTTCTATGATTGCGATGAGCACCTTAACGAGTTCAGTCGCCAGCGCATTTGAATCAACACAAGCGCTCGCCGCAACTTGCTCGATGCCGACAAACGGTTATGGCAGAATGTTCGCGAATTTGCCTGCAGCCACGTTTAGTGCATCCGAAATTGACGCTCTTACTAAAGCGATAATGGCCGAACCGGAAACAAACCCGACGCCAGAAACTGAAATTGATGCAGAAGAAAATCTAGACATACCAGCGGGATACACATATTTTGGCCAGTTTGTTGATCACGACCTGACGCTTGACGACAGACCAAACGACCTGACAAGCGCAACAGATGTCTCGTCTCTGGTCAATTTACGTACTCCACAATTTGACCTTGATTCGCTTTACGGCTCTGGCCCAGTAACTTCGGCAAAGTTATATAACTCAGACTCTATGCATCTACTTGAAGGCAAACTATTGACAGGCAGCACCGACACTGGCGCTCGAGACTTGCCACGAGATTCAAGAGGTCAAGCAATAGTTGGTGACCCACGTAATGACGAAAATCGCATTGTCGCCGGAATTCACTCAATGTTTATCCGACTACACAATCAACAAGTTGATCGCATTTTGCGAGAGCAATCGCAACTTTCAAGCTCTGAGGTATTTTCTCTCGCGCGCAAAGCAGTTGTTGCGCAGTACCAACAATTAGTTGTGCTCGATTATCTGCCAAAGATTATTGACCGCCGCATCCTCGACCGTGTTTTGTCTAACGACAATGGCAGTCTCACTGCGAACTTGTCGTTTTATTCATCATGTATGCAGATGCCAGTTGAGTTTGCTGTTGCCGCATACCGCTTCGGGCATTCACAAGTTCGCGGTTTGTATCGCATCAACAGCGAAGTTGACCGACTGCCAGTTTTCAGTGGATCATTCGGCACGCCAGGTATCGACCTTGTTGGTTTTAGCGCTGCACCTTCAAATTTTGGGATCGACTGGTCGCGATTTTTTAGCCGCAGCGGACAAGCAGAGACTGGTGTCCAACTCAGTTACAAGATTGACGCATCAATAACAAACTCATTGAGTCTGTTGCCACTGCCCGTCACTTCGGCAGGGCCTGCAAACTTAGCGAAAAGAAACTTATTGCGCTCGTCGCAACTTGGTTTGCCAACTGGCCAAGATGTTGCTCGAGCGCTCGGTGTAAGGGTTCTACGAGACGATGAAATCTTGATCGGCAAAGCAACTGGAGTCGCAACAGAAGCAACCGCGATAACAAAACTGGCGCCAAGTCTTGCGGGCAAAACACCACTGTGGGCGTACATTCTTGCTGAGTCAACGGCATCGGCGTATCGAGTTGTTGACGGTGCGATTGTCGGTCAACAACGCGCGCCGTTTCGCCTCGGACCAGTCGGTTCGCAGATTGTCGCTGAGACTTTTGTTGGATTACTTGCTAGTGACCCAAATTCGATTATCAACACACAACAATCGCGCGTCAACCGAGACGTGACGAACCGGCACAGCGAGATTCACAAGCTCCGCGAGATCAACAAGCACTTCGAGATCGACTGACGCCGCGACGCGAAGATCAAGAACTGCGTCGTGAAAATCAGCAACCGCGAGATCAGCGTCGGCGAAATTAGCGAACTAGCTATTTTGTGTGGTGGTGACCTTCGACATCGATCTTCGGCAACAACTTATTGATCCACGCTGGTATCCACCAGTTGCGATCACCAAGTAGCTCCATTGTTGCTGGCACAAGAACCATACGCACAATTGTTGCGTCAATCAAAACTGCAACTGACAAACCGAGACCAAAAAGTTTAAGGTTGCGATCGTACCCGAGCACGAACGCGCCAAACACGAACACCATGATTAATGCAGCTGCAGTGATGACACGCGCAGTTGCAGTGAGACCATCGGCAACTGCTGTGGCATTATCGCCGGTGCGGTCATATTCTTCTTTGACTCGCGAAAGCAAAAACACTTCGTAATCCATAGAAAGCCCAAAGACGATCGCGAACAACATCATCGGTGCCCACGATTCAATTGGCCCTGCTTTGCCAACACCAATCAGGCTGATTCCCCAGCCCCACTGAAACACAGCAACTAAAACCCCGTATGCGGCACCGATTGAAAGCAAGTTCATGATTACTGCTTTTAGCGGTACAAGCAAACTGCGAAATACTGCCATCAGCAATAAAAAAGAAAGCGAGAGCACGCCGATAAATAGGTATGACATTCGACTACCGATTGCAGTTGCAAAATCTGAACCGGCAGCAGTGAAACCACCAATTTTTGCATTTGCGCCGCTTGCAGGAACTACATCGTTTCTCAAACGCTTTACCAAGTTATAAGTTGCTTCGTCTTGTGGCGCCGTTTTTGGATAAGCAATAACAAGCGACAGCGACCCATCGGCCGAGGCAGGCACTGCTTGTGCATAGGCGATCCCATCGGTTGAATTAATCGTTGCGACGAAAGCTTCAAGTTTTGCTGGTTGCGCGGATGTCTCGCCTTGCACTGTGATGTATAACGGCCCGTTAAACCCAGGCCCAAAACCTTCGGCAACCATGTCAAACGCTTTTCGTACAGTCGTATTAGTAGGTGCATTGCCGTTGTCGCCGAAACCAAGTCGAATAGATGCAAGGGGCGAAGCAAGAATTAATAACACTGTGGTTGCACTAATCGCTGCAACCCACGGACGATGCTGGATGAATCGGCTCCAGCGATACCAAAATGTAAGTTCTTTGGCTTTCACAACTCGATGCGGTATTGGTATTCGCAATGACTTGATTACAAAACTTAATGCCGTTA
>JAPKZT010000085.1 GCA_026393655.1 Actinomycetota bacterium
CCACGACTACTGCTCGTTTGCCGACTTTTGCGCCAAGTTGATAAACAAGTCGTTGCAAAGCACCAGTTGTATACACGCCCGCCCCCCGGTCTCCTGGCACAAGTCGTGCATGACGCGATCGTTCTCGAACTCCAGTTGCTAAAACTATTGCTCGTGCTTGCACTTCGTATCGCGAGTTTTCGCCTGCAAGATCAACCATAAGTTGTGGTGTCCAATTGAGCACAGTTGTACTTGCTTTCAGCAAGACGCCTTGGTTGCGGGCTCGTTGTTCAAGTTTGTCCGCATAATTTGGGCCGGTCATTACACGATGCAAGTCACGAACACCAAAGCCGAGGTGATATGTGCTTTGCGGTGTGCCACCAAAATATTCTGCGCGTTCGGCGAGCATCGTTGATGCATTAAGTTGTGATTTTGTTTCGGTGGCACAAGTCAAACCCGCTGGGCCGCCGCCGACTACTAGTACATCTAAATTTTGTTTTTCGCTCATGATTTTCCAGATAACAAATCGTCAACTGCAATCTCATTCGCTTGAGATACCAGATCACAGACATTCGCTAGACAATAAAAACCTTGACACTTACCGTTGAGTGCGCGAGTGCGACGACGTACTCCATCTAAATTAATTGCGCCGATTGGTTCGTTGCACGCGTTGGTGATCTCTGTAGCCGTAACTCGCTCACACATACATACGGATGCTTGACCATCATCGGCTGGGCGATGTTGCGTTTCACCGAGTGGAGGCATCTTGAGAGTAGAAACTTTTTCTGACTGCGTCGGAATTTGCAGACCACAATCAATGAGCCGCTGGCATGCTTCGTTGGCCAGCGCCATGCTTGCCGATAGCCCCGTAGACCGAATTCCTCCAAGGCATACATATCTGCACTGTTGCTCAGTAAATAATCGATAATCAGATTCTTCGGTTGCCGCACGTAGCCCGGCGTAAACCGCAGTTATTTCTTCGTTGCGTAACACAGGGATAATTCTGTGTGCTGCAGCCAACACTCTTGCAACACCGTCTTGTGTTGAGCCAGTCGCAGTCGGGTCTTCGACGTCATCGGCTGTTGGGCCGACCATAAGATTGCCAAACACTGTTGGGGTTAGCAGCACACCCTCTGTATGTTTTTGTGGCACAGGAAGAATGATGTGCGAGACAAGTGTGCGAGCAAATTTGTCAAACACGATAAGTTCACCGCGCCGCGGCGTAACAGTAAATCGCTTGCCAGTGAACATCTCATCAATTTTTGCGCCAGCCAGACCGGCGGCATTTACGACAAAATGAGTTTTGACTGGCCCGCTACTCGTATTTATTGTTGTGACTTCGTTGCCAACATCAATTGATAGAACTTCAGATTTAAATCTAAACACGGCGCCAAAAATTGAAGCATCTCGAGCGAATGCAATTGGCACGCTCCATGGGTCGATGATGTATTCGCCGCTGATCAGTAATCCGCCCAGTGCGTCATCGGCGAGATGTGGTTCAAGTCGCGCAACTTCTGACGCATCAATCTGCGAAAACTCTCTGTGACCATTTTGGAGACTTTTCTCGGCTACGGCATTTAATTGTGAAAGCTGGTCGTCGTTCCACGCCACCATCAGCGCATTGGTCTGTTCAATAGCAATGCCAGTAACGGTGACGTATTCAAGCAATAAATCGCGTCCTTGTCGCACTAATCTCGACTCGTTCGTATTTGGTGTGGCATCAAATCCAGTGTGAAGAATCGCTGTATTTGCTTTGCTCGTGCCCGTGCCGACATCGTTACCTGCTTCAATGATGGTGACCGAGTATCCCCGGCGCGCAAGTTCGCGAGCAACAGCAGTGCCCACAACACCAGCACCGATTACTGCGACATCACTAACCAAATTACTCACAAACTTGCCTCGCGATTTGACTGCTCGGCAACTGCAGACCAACTTGCAAGAATTGAATCTGCTTGATCCAAGAAATATTTGGCATGAATGGTTCTTGACTTTTCATTGTGGACGAGAGGTGTGTTTGCTTGTCAAGTGCACCAAGAGAATGTAAAGACATTTCTGCGATCCCGAGTGCGGTTGCATGTGGCGATGGATATGGCTGAACCGGGCATTGAGCAAGGTCTGCTTGAATCTGCAGCAGACTCGTACTTCGTGTTAAGCCACCATCAACTTTAAGAACTTGCGTCGTGACGCCGAGGTCGCGTGCTGCTGCCCGTGCGAGTAATGCAACTTGAGCGGCGATACCCACCAATGTTGCTCGCGCAAGGTGTGCTTTGGTTGTTGACATGGTGAGTCCAACTATTCGTCCAGTTGCAGTTGGTTGCCACCACGGCGCTGCAAGTCCTGCAAGTGCTGGCACAAAAGTCACCGAGTTGTTGTCGGTGACAGTTGCACAAAGTGAATCTATTTCTTCGGGGGAGTTGATCACGCCAATTTCAATTAACCACGAGATTGCACTTCCTGCTGTGTACACCTGGCCATCTAGACACCAAGAAGTTTCGTGGTCAAGTCTCCACGCTGCACATGGAGTGAGACCAGAATTACTACGATGCGGATGTTTGCCAGAATTCGCCAACAAAAATGCACCAGTTCCATAAGTACATTTCATCTCTCCAATACTGTGGCAACCTTCGGCAAACAGTGCTGCTTGCTGATCTACGCATGTACCCACAACTGGGATTTCGCCACCAAATTGCGTTGTACTACCGAGCACTGCGTCGTTGTCATGAATCGCGGGAAGATTCGCTGCGTCAATGCCAAAGATTTCTGCACACTCGTCACTCCACTTGAGTGTGTTTAAATCTGTGAGCAATGTGCGAGATCCCGTGCTGACATCAGTTGAATACGAACCACAAAGTTGGTGTAATAGCCACACATCTGAAGTCGTAATCACAGTATCGGTCGCTGCATTTTCGAGGCGCGGGGCAAGCCAAGCAATCTTTGGAGCGACAAAATAAGGATCGACTTGCATTCCGGTAATTTGCTCGACTTGCGCGGTGCGTTCATTAAGACTGCGGCAAATTTCAACCGACCGACGATCCTGCCACACGATTGCGTTATGTTGCGCAACTCCCGTGCTGCGCGACCAAGCGACAATCGTTTCGCCTTGGTTTGCTAGTCCAACTGCGCTGAGTTTTGGATTGCCGCATTTAGCGAGCGCTTGTTGACCAGCAGTGATTACGCTTTGTAATAATTCTTGAGGGTTAGTTTCGACTCCACCATTTGTATCTGTCATCACTTCAACAGCAATTTCGACGAATCCGTGGATTTTTCCTTCGCCATCAACGACTACTGCCTTCGTGGATGAAGTGCCTTGGTCGATCGCCAATATGAATGTCACAATAAAGTTTTATCAGTTTGCGTGTTAGTAGTGCACTTTTCGTCTAATCGCTAGTTGTTGAACGATTTCCAATGCTCAATCAATATTGATGCGGCGAGCGCCGGGCGTTCAATCATCCACCAATGTCCTGCATCTGGGATATTTGTTATCTTCGCATTGACACCCGCGGCAAATTGTTGCATTTGTTCTGCGGAGCCCGCGAAGTGATCGTTGGCAGCAATAATTACAAGACCGTTCTGTGGTGACGCGGCCGTAAACCGTTCTCCGAGTTTGATCATCGCCGGTTGTGCCGCGTCGCGATAAAGGCCGAGAATGCATCGTGCGAATTCGTCATTGAGATGCGTCTTGACTTCGAATGCAATTTCGCGAGTCATGCCGAGCGACGAAAAATAATCCGCGAATTGGTCAGCCGACATCGCGACCATGCCAGCCACCATTGTTTCGCCGATCTCAGGTGCCTGCCAACCTTGCGCTGCGTCATGCCATTTGTATTCTGGGTGCAATAACCCAATGCAATCAGTTGCCCATGACCGCACAAAGTTTGGTCGCGCCGCTAAAACACCAAACACATGACCTGCACCCCAGTCGTGACCAACTAAATCGATCGGTGTGTTGATCTTGTCGAGTTCGCTGAGAAGCCAATCGCGATATTCGTTTACTGATGCACCCCAACCATTTGGAGTTGGTGCGCCAAAACCTGGCGGTGTTAATAAAACAATATTGTTGATGCCGTCTTTGCGTAACTCGTCTACGAGTGGCGACCAAATCGCTGACGTCTCAGGATTTCCATGCACGAAAACTTTCGTCGTCTCAACCACATTTTCACTCTAGTGAACCGTCAAACACCAATCTCCATCTGAGTTCTCGGACGCACACATCGGTGTGTGCTGCAATCAACCAAGCAAATAGACCTGCTTGGTGAAGCAATTCGAACCGACACGATGACCCCAGCCGACTGGAAGCTATTTTTTGAGCTCCGCTCTGAGTGGCAACAAGCCTTGACGAATCTTGAGTTAGATCTAGATAAAGAATTCTCATCAAGGGATTTTGAACTGACAAGTCGATTAAAGAATTTTCGGACCTTGCGTGAAAAGCTACAACGATCGAATTTGAAGTTGAGCAGCGTTCGAGACGTTATAGGCAGTCGGCTGGTCATTCCCGACAACCAACTAATTCAAGATGGTCTAGTTCATGAAATTACTGCCAAAATCACCAATGATCGAAACAAGGTCATTGATCGCAGAGTGAACTC
>JAPKZT010000014.1 GCA_026393655.1 Actinomycetota bacterium
TTGTTTGAATTCGCGCGATTTCTCGGCCAAGATCAAATAAGTTCGCATGCAACCGCGGGCGAAATCCCAAACACCCTCTGCATTCTCGGTTCGATATGCGTGTGCATCGAAGTGCAACATTCCGTCCCACTTCGAATCTTCAAGCAATTTAACGAGATAGAAAGCATCGCGGATTCCTTCGCTACCAAACCTGAAGTCTTGGTCGAATTTGCCAATTCGTTCCGCGTTCAAGTCAATATGAAACAACTTGCCATGCCACAATGTTTGCGCAACAGCGTGCGTGAAGTTGAGACCACTCATTGTTTCGTGCGCGAACTCTGGGTTGAGGCCGACCATGTCTGGCCACTGCAATTCGTTGATGAACGCAATTGCGTGACCAACTGTTGGCAAGAACATATCGCCACGCGGTTCGTTTGGTTTTGGCTCGAGCGCAAACTTAATGTCATAGCCACGATCTTTTGCATATGCGCAGCAAATATTCACTGCCTCGGCGTAGCGATCGAGCGCAGTACGAACATCTTTTGCAGCCTCGCACTCGAGACCTTCGCGACCGCCCCACATCACATAAACTTTTGCGCCAAGTGAGACGCCCATGTCAATTGACTCCATCGTTTTCTTGATTGCATAACGACGCACCACTGGGTCGTTCGCTGTGAACGCGCCTTCTTTGAACACTGGCTGACCAAAAAGATTTGTCGTAGCCATCGGAACTTTCATGCCGGTCTTATCTAGTGCCTGACGAAAACGCTTCAGCGCAGTTTCGCGCTCGGCTGCAGTCGAGCCAAACGGCACGAGATCGTCGTCATGAAAGTTGACGCCGTATGCACCAAGATCAGATAGGCGATGTACCGAGTCAACCGGGTCTAGTGCGGGGCGAGTTTCTAATCCGAATGGGTCGCGACCCATGTTGCCGACGGTCCAAAGACCGAATGTAAAGCGATGTTCTGGTTTAGGAGTGAAGTTGTCAGTCATACACGAGATACTAGTTGTAATTCGCAATAGTCCGCTAAGCCGTTAGAGTAAACAAGCCTTTTACCTTCCGGGGTAGCTCAGTTGGCAGAGCAACGGACTGTTAATCCGTTTGTCGTGGGTTCGAGCCCCACCCCCGGAGCCAAGTAATTACTTATAAGCCGATTAATACGATTAGGTGCATCATGGTCGAAACTGCGCGAGTGGCAAACGTTGCTCATCCGCTTGATCCACTAAGTCGAGATGAACTTGAAACCGTAATCGCTGCGGCTCGAAAAGAGTTAAAACTTAGCCAGCATCATTTGATTGCGACAGTACAACTTGAAGAGCCAACTAAGTCTGCACTTGCGGATTATCTAACCGGCAAAACTAATCTTCGCGCGGCACGGTTAACGATTTTCGATCGGACAACAGCCAAAGTTAGTGAGACTGTGATCACAATTAGTGGCAAAGTTTTAACCCACCAAATTATTGAAGGTGCCAAGGCTCCGCATGTGAGTATCGAGTCTGTTCAGGCGATCGCAGCAGCAAAGAAAGACCAGCGGGTAATTGAAGCGTTACTGCAACGCGGAATCTCAGACCTCAGCACCGTGATTATGGAGACTTGGCCGATCGGTGCTCAGATACCCAAACATTTTGATGACGGCCGACGATTGATTTGGACTCCAATGTGGCATCAGCCAACACCACAAGCGAACTTCTATGCCCACCCAATTTCGGGTTTGTATGCGATCGTTGATATTGATTCTGGTCAAGTAATTGCAGTTGAAAATGGTCAGCAAATTGAGATACCACAAGTGGCTGGGCCATATCGGCAAAGTCAAACCGGTGCCGATGTTTTGTTGAAGCCGCTGATGATCCACCAGCCTGACGGTGTTTCGTTTTCGCTGCAAGGACACAAAGTTGATTGGGAGCGTTGGAAGCTGCGTGTTGGGTTTTGCCAGCGCGAAGGATTAGTAATTCACGATGTTTGGTTTTCTGATGACGGTCAGCCGCGAAAAATTGCGCACCGAATGTCGATTGCCGAATTAGTGATTCCGTATGGTGACCCGAGCCAGGGTGCGTACCGCAAGAGCGCATTCGATACCGGCGAATTTGGTCTGGGTAACTTTACAAACTCTCTGACCCTTGGTTGCGATTGTCTTGGCGAAATTGTCTACCTAGATGTTGCCGTTGCCAACCCTGATGGCACTGTGCGCGAAATTAAAAATGCAATCTGCATGCACGAAGAAGATTTCGGCATCTTGTGGAAGCACATCGACGTTGACGGAAATGTTGAAGTTCGTCGCGGGCGTAGATTTGTTGTTTCATCAATCGTCACAGTCAACAACTATGAATACGGTTACTTTTGGTATTTCTATCAAGATGGATCAATTGAGTTATTATGAATACGGTTACTTTTGGTATTTCTATCAAGATGGATCAATTGAGTTTGAGGCGAAATTAACAGGCATCGTCTTAACGCTCGCCGACACGCCAGGCAAGCCACACCCGTCAGCGACCGAACTTGAGCCCGGATTATGGGCGCCGTATCATCAACATATTTTATGTGCGCGACTTGATCTTGACATTGACGGCGACGCTAATGGTGCTAACAACACTGTCGTTGAAGTTGATTCTTTCGCCCATGAACTTGGCCCAAAAAATATTTATGGTGGAGCATACGAAATTAGCGAGACGATTTTGAAACGCGAACTCGACGCTAAGCGTGTTGTTGATCCATTTAAGAGTCGATTTTGGAAGATCATCAATCCGAATCGTAAAAATCACATGCAACATCCGGTCGGTTACAAACTTGTACCAGGTCACACGACTTACCCATTGGCATTGCCTGAGTCAACAATCGGTAAACGCGCGGGGTTTATGTATCAGCATTTGTGGGTAACTAAGAACGAAACTAAAGAGCGATACCCAGCTGGTGATTATCCATTTCAACACACTGGTGGCGCGGGTCTACCGCAGTGGACTCAAGCCAACCGTGAAATTGAAAATACCGATGTTGTGCTGTGGCACGTGTTTGGCACGAATCACATTCCGCGCGCCGAAGATTGGCCAGTGATGCCAGTTGAGCGCACTGGGTTTCATCTAAAGCCGAGCGGGTTCTTCGCGCGCAGCCCAGCGATTGATGTTGCACCAGCAGCAAAGCCTTGCCATTAGGCTCTGTGATCGTAAGTGAGCTTTAAGTATTTTTAGAGACATATATATGTGGGGCCAGTAGCTCAGTGGTCAGAGCAGGGGACTCATAATCCCTTGGTCGTGGGTTCAATCCCCACCTGGCCCACTAGATAATATGCGATTTTATCGCAGTAAAGCCGATGCGCTAGTCTCGTTACACAAAACGCACACGTCAAAGGGATGTGTGTAAAAGGGGAAATAAATGACAAAGCGCAAAGGAATTAAATCCGCTGTTCTTGCCATTGCAGCGTTTGCACTCATCGCGGGTGCATGCGGCGGCAGTAGCGATACAGCAACAGAAGATACATCAGCACCAGCAGAGACAGCAGCGCCAGCTACTGACCCTTGTGCAGGATCAGAACTCAAGCTCGGTCTTGCTTTTGATACTGGTGGTCGTGGTGACGGAACATTTAACGACTCAGCCGCACGCGGTGCAGAACAAGCAACATCTGAATTGTGCTACACAGTTCAAGAGCTTGAAGCAACAAGCGACGACGATCGCAAGCCAAACCTCGAAGCACTTGTGGCTGCTGGTAATAATCCAGTTATCGCAGTTGGTTTCGCATTCGGTGGAGCAATTGAAGAAGTCGCAAAGGCTAACCCAAATGTAACTTTCGGTTGGGTAGACGGTTATCTTGATCTTCCAAACGTAAAGACTCTCGGCTTCTCTGAGCAAGAGGGTTCTTTCCTTGTTGGTGCTGCTGCTGCTCTCAAGAGCAAGAGTGGATCAATCGGATTCATTGGTGGTCAAGAAATTGATTTGATCAAGAGGTTCGAAGCCGGATACATCGCAGGTGCGAAGGCAGTTAACCCAGCTATCAAAGTTCAATCGAAGTATCTCGGTGCAGCTGGAGACAATGCTGCATGGGGTTCACCTGATAAAGCTAAAGAAATCGCATCGAGCTGGTTCAAAAAAGGTGCAGACATTGTCTACACCGCAGCTGGTGGTTCAGGTGCAGGCACAATTGATGCTGCAGTTGAAGCAGGCGAAGGCAAGTGGGCAATCGGTGTTGACTCAGATCAATACCTAACTGCTACTGCAGATCAGCAAGCACACATCTTGACATCAATGCTTAAGCGCGTTGACGTTTCAGTATTCCTTGCTGCAAAAGCAGTGAAGGAAGGCGATGTCACTGGTGGCTTCAAAATATTTGACCTCAAGAGTGATGGAGTTGGATACGCAACATCGGGTGGATTCCTCGATGATATTGCTGACCAACTTGAAGCATTCAAGGCAAAGATTGTTAGTGGAGAAATTGTCGTTCCGACAAAACCATAATTAAAAATTATTAATTTAAATTAATTGCGGGGGCTTGGGTCATTGACTCAGGCCCCCGTATTTTTTTGTGCCAAATCTTCGTCGCACGAAAGCTCTTTAAATTGGAAAATCTATTGTGGTGTGTCAGAATTGGGAAATGCAATCGGGGAGTGTGAAGCCGAAACTGAATTCAGCGACAGATGTTGTCAGAGTCGTTGAACTTACAAACATAAGCAAAAGCTTTCCTGGTGTAATTGCCAATCGTGATATCTCGTTGCAGATTAATCGTGCAACGATCCACGCGATTGTTGGCGAAAACGGAGCCGGCAAGTCAACTTTGATGAAGATTTTGTATGGTCTTCACCAGCCTGATTCGGGGACTATTGCGATTAATGGCGCAGTAACTCAATTCAAGTCACCAAGCGAGGCGATAAAAGCCGGAATCGGCATGGTGCATCAGCACTTCATGCTCGCCGACAATTTGACAGTACTTGAGAATATTATTCTTGGATATGAGCCAACCAAATATGGTGTGCTTTCGCTTGGCGACGCACGAAAACGAGTCAAAGAGTTAGCAACCTCAATCGGCGTGGACCTTGACTTAGATCTGCCGATTTCAGATTTGGGTGTTGGTCAACGGCAGCGAGTCGAAATATTGAAAGTATTGTTTCGTGGCGCTGAGATTTTGGTTTTAGATGAGCCCACTGCAGTTCTCGTACCGCAGGAAGTTGACGAGTTATTTGTCAATCTCCGGAAACTAGTTGCAAACGGAACGACGATTTTGTTTATCTCACACAAACTAGATGAGGTGTTATCAATTTCTGATCAGATAACAGTGATTCGCCAAGGATCAACAGTTGCTACCGTTTCGCCAAAATCCGTAGACCGTTTGAAACTTGCTGAACTGATGGTTGGTTCTGATCTGCCAAGTCATGGCGAACGTGCAACTAAAGTCGGTGAAAAAGTTCAACTGTCGGCGCGTAACCTAACTGTAATTGTTAAGGACCGCAAGAACCCGGTTGAAAATGCATCGTTTGACGTTTTTGAAAGTGAAATAGTTGGCATCGCCGGAGTTGATGGAAACGGGCAGTTTGAACTTTGTGAAGCTCTGCTTGGTTTAGTCAATATTCAAGGCACTGTAGAAATAGGTGGCAAGAATGCGAGCAACTTAAACGTTCGCCAACGACTTGATCTAGGACTTTCCTATATCCCTTTTGATCGACATCGTGAAGGTTTGATGCTTGCTGCCGCTCTTTGGGAGAACGCTTTATTGGGTCATGAGGGTTCGCTTTCTCGTGGCCCGATGATCGACGTTGACTCGGCAAAAAAATCGTGTCGAGAAATTATTGAGCGATTTGGTGTGATGACACCAAGTGAACTTGTTCCAGCGTTCGTACTCTCAGGTGGCAATCAACAAAAACTTGTGGTCGGTCGTAATCTTGCAACTGCACCCAAAGTACTGATTGCTGCGCACCCAACTCGTGGCATAGATGTAGGTGCACAAGCCGCAGTCTGGGATGAGATTCGTCGTTCGCGTGACGCTGGCATGTCGGTTTTGCTCGTATCTGCTGATCTTGAAGAAATTTTAGGATTATCCGACAGAATTCTGGTGATGTTCGACGGCAAGATTTCGGCCGAACTTGAGCCGAAGAAGGCGACGCCACAAATTCTCGGAAAATATATGACAGGTGCGCAGTGAATCAGCAACTTTCTTCGAAGCGCAATTTTGACCCAATGCGCAAGTCGCTCAACACACTTGGAAGTTCTGTTGCAGCAATAATTCTCGCTCTAGTTATTTGTGGCGTGCTTTTGCTCATTACTGGCAAGAACCCTTTGATGGCATACGGAAAGATTTTAGAAACAGGTCTAACAAGCGAAAAATTGCTTGAAATGTTGAAACGAGCGACACCTCTGATTTTTAGCGCAATTGCAGTTGCGATTGGTTTCAAAATGAATCTATTTAATATTGGCGTTGAAGGGCAATATTTATTTGCCGCCCTAATCTCTGCCGAAATGGGCACTCATGTTTCATTGCCAGCACCTTTGCATGTGTTGTTTATTTTAATTGTGGCGATGGTTTCGGGTGCGGCATGGGCGAGCATTGCAGCAATTTTAAAAATTACTCGTGGGATTAACGAAGTGATTTCAACAATCATGCTCAACTACATCGCTCTGTCATTTATTCAGTGGATTTTTGAAACTTTCTTTCGTGATGATTCTGACGGTGGTTTGAATGTTAAAACTACAGAAATCGCGCCGAGTGGGCGCATGCCAGATCTAGTGCACGATCGACTCAACGGAATGTTTGTTGTCGCTTTACTAGTTGCTTTTCTCTATTGGGTTATCGTATTTCGAAGTCGATTTGGCTTTCAGTTGCGAGCGAGTGGACTTAACCCGATCGCAGCGCGCACAGCGGGTATACCAGCCAATCGAATGATTTTATTTGCTCTGTTATTGTCAGGTGCAGTTGCGGGACTGGTTGCAATGCCATCGGTGATAGGTGATGTCTATGCGTATGGACCGTCATCGACTCCGACGCAGTTTGGCTTCGCCGGGATCACAGTTGCTTTATTGGGTCGTAATCATCCGTTTGGAATAATCGTCGCAGCAATGTTGTTTGGATTTTTAGACTCAACATCAGCAGTTCTTCAGTTGTCCGAAATACCTAGTTCAATCGTCAAAGTTATTCAAGCGATCATTGTGCTCGTCGTAGTAATAGTTAACGAAGCATCATCAAGGCGTTATAACCGCAGAACTGCTGAGCGAGCTGCGCTGGCATTGAAAAGTTTGGACGCACAGCTATGACACAGTCAAAAAATTTCAGATTGTTTGTTTTAATCTCTGCTGCGTTGGCGATTATTTCGACTGTTCGTTTGTGGACCGATCAAGATGCCTTGACATCGTCAGACACAATTGGCACAGCACTGCGTTTGACAGTACCGATTCTTCTTGCAGGTATGGCTGGTCTCTGGGCTGAACGTTGTGGAGTTTTGAATATTGGCATCGAAGGCATGATGATTTTCGGAACTTGGTTTGGCGCGTGGGGTGCATGGCAATTTGGTCCGTGGGTTGGATTGCTGTTTGCAATTTTGGGCGGAATGTTTGGCGGCTTGGTACATGCCGTTGCCACTGTTCGTTTCAATATCGACCAAGTAATTTCGGGTGTAGTAATCAATTTGTTTGCCTACTTCGGTGTGCGATATTTAAGTGAGCTCGTTTATGTCGGAAAGAAAGGCGGAGGAATCAGCCAATCTCCACCACAAAAGTCAGCACTGCCGAAATTCAATTTGCCGGTACTTTCTGGTGGCGAGATCGCTGGTTGGAAGTCACCGGATTTCTTGGGCTGGCTCGAGGCACGCAGATGGTTCATTCTTGGAGACCTCGGCGGTATCGCTCGCGGTTTGACGCACAGTATTTCTTGGGCAACGGTGATTGCGATAATCGTCGTGCCGGTGTCGGCATGGGTTTTATGGCGAACGCGTTTTGGTTTGCGTTTGAGGTCTTCAGGCGAATCGCCAGTGGCCGCTGAAAGTCTTGGCGTCAAAGTAAACCGACTTCGATATTACGGATTATTGATTAGTGGTGGACTTGCGGGTTTGGCAGGTGGCACACTTTCAATTGTCGCCTCGTCTTATTATCGCCAAGGTCAAACTGCAGGTCGTGGTTTCATCGGACTCGCAACGATGATTTTTGGAAACTGGCGACCAAGTGGAATTTTGACCGGCGCAATGTTGTTTGGTTATGCCGAGGGAATAAAACTCGTCGCATCAGACTCGATCACGGCGCTGTTTTTGTTGATTGCATCCATGGCTGGAGCATTTCTTATCTACGCCATAATCAGACGTAAGCGCAGTCAGGTTCTTGTAACACTGTGTGCCTTCCTGCTTTCGGCAATCGCGTATCGAACTATCGACACGGTTCCAGAATCGCTGACGCAATCTTTGCCTTATGTTGTGACACTAATTGTTTTGGCTACTGCGAATCAACGGTTGAGACCACCAGCAATGGCAGGGGTGCCGTTTCGACCCGGTGAGCCGCACTAAAACTATTGACGAATTGTTATTTGCCTTTTGGGCGAAACGCGACCAAGCCGTTAGTAAGTTCAAGTCGTGGGCCATTAATTAGGTCGATGCAATAAGGCACTGCAGGCATTACTGCGTCGAGACATTCACTAATTGAGGATGGTTTGCCTGGCAAATTAATTATCAGCGCACCACCGCGAATGCCGGCAGTTTGACGAGACAAGATCGCAGTCGGCACGACCTTGAGTGAAGTCGCACGCATGAGTTCGCCGAATCCTGGCATCATTTTTTCGCTAACTTTTTCGGTGGCTTCAGGTGTGATGTCACGCACTGCTGGGCCCGTGCCGCCAGTTGTAAC
>JAPKZT010000260.1 GCA_026393655.1 Actinomycetota bacterium
CACCCGCAACCAAGCACAATGCTTGCGCCTGTGCCGAGCTGTGTAACTCCAGAAAATCCGTTGAGATTTTCAACCGTTTCGGCAGCCGATGCGCTTGAAGAAGTCATTTATCAAATCAATTTGGTTGAAGACGCACGCCGAGTTGGCGACTAGCACCGCAATCGCACCATCGTGAACATTGGTGTACTAACCGGCGGAGGGGATTGCCCAGGTCTTAACGCAGTTCTTCGCGCAGTAACGCGAAAAGCAGTCGATGTCAAAAGTGACAAAGTTTTCGGTTTTTATGACGCATGGGATGGTGTGCTTGAGCAGCGCTATCTACAACTCACAACAGATGCAGTGCGTGGAATCTTGCCACGCGGAGGCACGATTCTCGGTACGCGTCGAGGAAGCCCGTTTGACATGCCCGACGGCGTCGATCGCGTCAAGAAAACTTTTTCCGATCTCAAACTTGATGCTCTCATCGTTATCGGCGGTAACGGTTCATTGACAGTGGCATCAAAGATGTACGAGCAGTTTTCTCTGCCAATGATTGGCATACCGAAAACTATTGATAACGATGTAGTTGGCACTGATGCAACTTTTGGTTTTCAAACTGCAGTACAAATAGCAACTGATGCGATAGATCGGCTGCACACAACTGCTGAAAGTCACGACAGAGTCATGGTCGTTGAGGTAATGGGTCGTGATGCAGGATGGATCGCGCTTCAAGCGGGTATCGCAGGTGGAGCAACTGCGATCGTCGTACCCGAAGTTCCATTTGATATTGACGAACTCTCTTTGATTGTCCGCAAACGCCACGAACGTGGTAGGTATGCGTCGGTGGTGGTTGTTGCTGAGGGGGCTAAACCAAAGCCTGGCACGCTAAAGATGCCGATGAGAATTGATGATATTTACGGCCGTGAGAAACTCGGCGATATTGCGCATGTGATTGCACCAGAGATATCAGCCCGCACTGGTTTTGAATCTCGTGTCGTGCAACTCGGTCACATTCAGCGCGGTGGCACACCAACTAGTTATGACCGTGTCTTGTCGACTCGTTTCGGATTAGCAGCAGTCGATGCAGCTCACGACAAAGCTTTTGGCGAAATGGTTGTGCTGAAGTGTGGTGCCATTGCACGAGCCAACATGGCGGTAACTGCAGGGCAGACTCGAACAATTGACCTTGAACTATTTGCTGATGTAGCGGCAACTTTTTTTGGTTAATTAAATTTTCTTCAAAGGCGAAAAAACTATTGCGGTGGGCCGAACTGACGATCGCCAGCGTCACCAAGACCCGGCACGATAAACGCATGCTCATTTAGATGGCTGTCGACTGATGCAGTCACAATGTGTAAATTCATTCCAGTTGTACGCAAGAATTCGATACCTTCTGGTGCGGCAAGTACGCAAGCAATCGTGAGTGGTTGCGGTGCTCCACGGTCTGCGAGAATTTTGCAAGCGTGGGCGAGTGATCCGCCAGTAGCCAACATCGGATCAAGTACCAAACATGTACGGCCATCAAGTCGTGCTGGCAACTTGGCAACGTATTCGCTCGGCATGTGAGTTTTTTCATCGCGCTGAACACCAACGACAGCGATGTCTGCATCTGGAAGCAACTCCATTGCTGCGGGCAGCATTCCAAGGCCTGCGCGCAATATTGGTACTAGCACCGGTCGACTTGCAAGGGCAGTGCCATCAGTGTCGGCAAGCGGTGTGCGCACACATGTTGTGATGATCGGCAAATTTCTTGTCGCTTCGGCAACAACGACAAGAGATAAGCGTCTGAGTTCTGCGCGGAAAAATTGATTAGAAGTATTTTCATCCCTCAGGTGGGTGAGAGACTCGGCAGCAACTGGATGA
>JAPKZT010000096.1 GCA_026393655.1 Actinomycetota bacterium
ACTGCACGCCTTCTTGTCTTTATTTAAATCGGTAAGTAATACGACCTCTTGTGAGGTCATACGGTGTTAGTTCAACTTGCACTTTGTCGCCAGGAAGAATTCGAATGTAATTCATTCGCATCTTTCCCGAAATGTGAGCCAAGACGGTGTGTCCGTTTTCAAGCTCAACTCGAAACATTGCGTTGGGTAGGGATTCAGTAATCTTGCCTTCCAGCACGATTGCATCTTCCTTATTTTTGGGCAAAGTTTCTCCGAACTATTTCTTTTTTGTTACATTTATTGCCCGACGATCAGATGATCGTTTAGGGCGACTTGTCACGCTATCGCCCTGAACTATCGCTCTCAAACCCCTGAGATATAACGATTTAAAACCATTTTTGGATCAGCATAATTTCTTGGCTATTTACTTAAATTGACAACTGAAGTAAGTCGACCAAAGACTTCGTCGGGCGAACCGACCCCGTCTACTACATGCAGCGCCCCGCGCCCGTGATAGAAGGTTATTAATGGGGCAGTTTGAGCCTCGTAAACATCAAGTCGATGATTGATCGCTTGCTCGGTGTCATCGGTGCGCTGAACCACAGATCCCCCGCATTTTTCACAAATCCACGGCTTTGGCTCGTTTTCTGGTGCCGTGTAGTTGGTCGAACACGATTCGCAGACTCGCCGACCCGAAAGTCGAACCAAAACGATTTCTCGCGCGACATCTAAGTCAATCACAAATCCAACTGGTCGCGCTTCGGTCAACGAATCAAAGGCTGCTGCTTGGGCAATAGTGCGTGGAAAACCATCCAAAACATAGCCAGCAACGCGCGCGTCTACTTGTCCGATTCGACCCTGAACAAGTGAGACCATCAAATCATCATCAACTAATTCGCCTCGGTCTAATACTGACTTGGCTGCACGACCAACAACAGAGTCTTGTTTCACTGCGTTGCGAAGCATCTCGCCAGTCGAAATATGAGGCACGCCAAAATGCTCTGCAAGCCTTGCGCTTTGTGTTCCTTTGCCAGCACCCTGCCGGCCGAACATTATTATTCGCACTCCACCGCTCATGAGTTTTGATTCCGATCCTTGGCCAATAAAACGTTATTAAAAGTTACGTGTTTAATGAATTATTGCTTGAGGAAACCTTCGTAATTGCGCTGCATTAATTGACTATCGATTTGGCGCATCAGTTCAAGTGCCACACCAACGGCGATTAATACGGTTGTTCCAGCAAATGGAAACGACCGAACATTGCCGACCCACAAAACGATGTATGGCAAAATTGCAATCACGGCGACAAAGGTTGCGCCGGGCAAAGTGATGCGATTAACGGTCTTACCTAAAAATGACTCAGTTTGTTGACCAGGACGAATTCCAGGTACGAACCCACCTTGTTTGCGCAATTGGTCTGCTTGACGAATCGGATCAAAAGCAATCGAGTTATAAAAGTATGCGAACGCAATAATCAACAGCCCAAAGACGGTGACATACAGCAGGTTCTGACTATTAATAAGGTATTGAGTAACAAACCGAGCAATCGACCCACGCCAACCTTCGCCACTGCCGAGCATATTCGACATCAAAACCGGCAACAACAACACGGAGCTTGCGAAAATAATCGGCACCACACCTGATTGGTTTACTTTCAACGGAATATATGTGTTCTGGCCGCCGTACATTTTTCGACCTACTACTCGTTTGGCAAATTGCACCGGTATGCGTCGTTGACCAAGTTCTACTCGCACTACAGAAATGATGATGCCAATTGAAAGAGCAACCAAAATTATAAACACAAGAGTCTTGCGTGTCTGCAACAACGAATAATAGTTATAAGGCAAACCGCTGACAACTGACGCAAAGATAACCATTGACATTCCGTTGCCGATGCCACGCTGGCTAATCAATTCACCGAGCCACATCAACAGAGCAGTGCCAGCAACAAGTGACGGAATCACAATCAGCGCTCGTGGCATAAATGGGTCTAGTAATACAACATCCGGAGCCTTACGACTAGCACTGAAAAATGCCGAACCGCGACCTTGACCAAAAATAAAGGTCAATCCTGCGCCTTGCAATGTTGCAATACCAATTGCTACGTATCGAGTCCATTGTGTGATTTTACGTTGACCAGTTGCGCCTTCTTGTTGCCATTCTTCAAGTTTCGGAATTACGACAGTGAGAACTTGCATGATGATGCTTGCGGTGATGTATGGCATGATACCGAGAGCAAAAATTGAGAAACTGCCGAACGCACCACCAGAAAATAAGTTAAGAAACCCAAGTGCTCCTTGAGATTTTGATGCCTCACGCAGCTGGCTAATCGCTTGAGCGTCAACGCCGGGTACGCGTAATGAACTGCCGAGACGATAGATCGCCAGCATTGCAAGTGTGAACAGAATCTTGTTTCGAAGTTCTGCAACCTTAAAGATGTTGCTAATTTTTGCCACGACATTGCCTCGCTATTTGTTGTGTGAGCCGAACCAAACGAGCTGTACTAGCGGTTAGTGAACTGACTGCCCTTGGCCGGTGGTCGAACGCCTCTAAATGTTGGAGGCAAGATAACTACAGACCCGCCAGCAGCAACAATTGCGTCTTGTGCCGACTTTGAAATGGCATGTACTGAAACTTTGACCGCACGGGTGATTTTTCCACGACCAAGAACTTTGATCATTTGGCCCTTATGAGCCACACCGCCAGCAACGAGTGACGCTGGGTCTACCTCGGCAACGCCAAGAGAATCAACGGCATCAAGATTGACTGCGTAATACTCAACTCGAAACGGGTTATTGAAACCCTTCAACTTTGGTACGCGTTGCTTAAGTGGCATCTGTCCACCTTCGAAACCACGAGCAACCGTGTTACGAGCGTATTGACCTTTTGTACCACGACCTGCGGTCTTGCCACCTTTACCACCAGTACCACGACCGACGCGCTTTGGCTTCTTTCGTGCTCCGTAGCGTGGCCCAATTTCGTCAACGCGCATGATTATGCTCCTTTTCGATTTACTTCAATGAGGTGAGGAACGCGTGCAATCATGCCGCGAATCTCAGGACGATCTGGCAATGTGTTGACGTCACCAATTTTGCGAAGACCGAGAGCGCGCATCGTCGCTTTTGTTTTTGGCATAATGCCAATTTGCGAGCGCACTTGCTTGACAACAACCGTTGGGCCAGTGTGCGCCTTACGAGTCGCTTTCGCCGCTGGTGCTTTTTTTTCAACAGCTTTCTTCGCGACCTTAGGCGCTGCAGCTTTTTTAGTAACAGCCATGATTATTTAGCTCCAAGACTTGAGATTGTTTTCTTACGCTCTGTGTAGGCGCGCAACATTCCTTTTGGAACGAAATCTTCTGCAGGCAAACCTCGACGCTTGGCAACTTCGTCTGGGCGTTGCAAACCCTTAAGACCATTAATTGTTGCGCGAGCGACATTGATTGCATTCGAAGAACCAAGAACTTTTGCAAGTACGTCTTTGATTCCGGCTTCTTCAAGAATAATTCTGGCTGCACCGCCTGCGATAACACCAGTACCAGGCGCTGCTGGCTTGAGCATTACTCGACCCGCGCCGTTAACACCAATCGTTGCGTGAGTAATTGTTGTTCCGGCGAGAGCAACATGAAACAGGTTTCGCTTGGCTTCTTCGGTGCCTTTTTGAATTGCCAATGGAACTTCTTTTGCTTTGCCATATCCGAGACCGACGCGGCCGTTGCGATCGCCGATCACGACTAGCGCGGTGAACGAGAATCGTCGACCACCCTTTACAACTTTGGCGACGCGATTGATATGCACAACACGTGACTCGCCGATTTCGCCAACTTTTGCTGGCGGCCGAGGCTCGCGCTTTTCGCGTGGCTCACGACGATCGCGACGTTCGCGACGATCGGTGACTTCTGCACCTGGCACTGCTGGAACTGGGGTGACGTTGCTCATTTAGAACTCCAAGCCTTCTTCTCGAGCAGCCTGCGCTGCTGCTGCGATACGACCGTGGTACAAAAATCCACCGCGATCATAAACAACTTTCTTAATTCCGATTAGTTTGGCGCGCTGCGCAACTGCTTTACCAACTCGTGTTGCTGCTTCAACTGTTGAGCCCGAACCTGCTTTTCGCAAGTCGGCCTCAAGTGAAGATGCGGCGGCGATTGTGCGACCTGCGTCGTCATCAATTAATTGTGCCGACAAGTGCTTATTGCTACGAAATACTGCCAAGCGTGGACGATCAGCGGTGCCATGAATCTTCTTGCGCACGCGGCGTTGACGGCGCAATCGGCCCGAGTGTCGTTTTTCTGCTGCACTAGTCATAAAAGTTGAGTCTCCAGTTTTCTTCTTGTTACTTCTTGCCGGTCTTGCCGGCCTTACGACGAACGCGCTCATTCAAATAGCGAACACCTTTGCCCTTGTAAGGCTCTGGCTTGCGCATGCTGCGAATGTTCGCAGCAACTTGCCCAACAACTTCTTTGTCATTACCTTTGACGACAATTTTTGTTTGTGCAGTCACCTCAAATGTGATACCATCTGGTGCCGTGTAAACAATCGGATGCGAAAAACCCAGAGCAAGCTTCAACTTGTTTGGCCCTTGCGCTTCGGCGCGATAACCGACTCCTTGAATGTCAAGTTCTTTTGTATACCCGTCTGTTACGCCGATAATCATGTTCGACAACAAAGTACGAGTTAAGCCGTGACGCGACCTTGAATCTCGCTCGTCATTTGCTCGCTCAACAACCAGGTTGTTTTCTTCACGACGTGCAGAAACACCGAAAGGAATTTCACGTTTGAGACTGCCCTTGGGCCCCTTGATTGTTATCGCTGCACCAGATATCGAAACCTCGACACCGGTTGGCACTGCGATTGCAGATTTTCCTATGCGTGACATTTAATAGCTCCGTTCGACTCTTGACTTACCACACGAAACACATGACTTCGCCACCAACGTTGCGCTTACGCGCTTCGCGGTCGGTCATGAGTCCGTGACTTGTTGAAAGAACTGCTACACCCAGACCACCAAGAACGCGAGGCACTTCTGTCGCTCCGCGATAAACACGAAGACCAGGTGTCGAAATGCGTTTGATGCCTGAAATTGTTCGTTGACGATCTTCGCCGTACTTCATGCTGATCTTGAGCACTTTTCCAGGACCTTGATCGTCTTGAGCGATTGAATAGTCGGCAATGAAACCTTCTCGCTTAAGTACTTCGGCGAGTGCAGATTTTTGTTTAGACGCAGGCATCATCACTTCGTCTCGCATCGCGACGTTTCCGTTGCGAATGCGTGTGAGCATGTCGGCGATTGGGTCAGTCATCATGACGGTTTACCAACTTGCCTTTGTGATACCAGGGATCTCACCAGCGTGTGCAAGTTCGCGGAAGCAGATACGGCATAGTCCGAATTTCTGATATACCGCACGCACGCGACCACATCGTTGGCAACGTGTATAGCCACGCACCTTGAACTTAGGCTTTCGCGCTGCTTTGATCATGAGTGATTTTTTTGCCATGTTAAGTTGGTCTCCGATGTTCCTGTGACTCTGCGACTATTTCTTTTTGATTTTCTTGGCTTTGGTTACTGAAGTTGGTTCTTCGCCCTTACGGAATGGAAAACCAAAAGCGTCGAGTAATGCTTTGCCAGAGAGATCATCTTTAGCGGTGGTCACGATTGTGATGTCCATACCACGAGGTGCATCAACTTGATCAACTCGAACTTCCATAAACATAAGTTGCTCAGTAAGGCCGAATGTGTAGTTACCGTTTCCATCCCATGATCTGCCGGACAAACCACGGAAGTCACGAATTCGAGGAATCGCCACCGACAACAATCGATCGAAGAACTCCCACATTCGGTCTCCACGCATCGTGACTTTGCAACCAATTGGCTGATCTTCACGAAGTTTGAACGACGCAATTGCGATACGCGACTTGGTAATCAAAGGCTTTTGTCCCGAGATCGCAGTCAAGTCGGCAACTGCCCCATCAAG
Source organism: Actinomycetota bacterium (assembly GCA_026393655.1). GTDB lineage: Bacteria > Actinomycetota > Acidimicrobiia > Acidimicrobiales > Ilumatobacteraceae > BACL27. Next base: position 5,951 of record JAPKZT010000096.1, read on the forward strand.
CAGTGATGCTTGTTGGGTTGCTCGGCCGACACCCATATTGATCACAATTTTTGACATCGTCGGAACCTGCATTGGGTTTGTTAACTCCAACTGCTTCATCAGGTCTTCGCGAACTGTGTTTAGATAGTGCACTTTCATGCGCGGCGTAGCAACAGTTTTAGTTGTCATTAGATTTCTGCTCCGGTGCTTTTAGCAATACGAACTTTCTTGCCTTTTTTGTCGACTTTGTAACCAATCTTCGAAGGCTTGCCGCCTTGATCAATCATCACATTTGATGCATGAATTGGCATTGGCTTGTCAATGATTTCACTCTTCGTGTTTTGCCCACGCGCAACTGAGTGGCGCTTTGCAACATTGACATTGTCAATAATTACTTTGCCTTTCGCCGGCAGCACGGCCGAGATGGTGCCCTTGGCGCCTTTATCCTTGCCAGCGATCACGATTACGTTGTCACCTTTTTTGAACTTCATGTCACAACACCTCCGGGGCGAGCGAAATAATTCGCATGAACTTCTTGTCGCGCAATTCTCGACCAACTGGGCCGAAGATTCGCGTTCCGCGTGGAGTGAGATCGTCTTTGATCAACACTGCTGCGTTTTCGTCGAATTTGATGTAGCTACCGTCTGGACGACGCTTTTCTTTGGCCACACGCACAACAACGCAACGCACGACTTCGCCCTTTTTAACGGCGGCGCCAGGGATTGCATCTTTTACCGTGCCAATGAATACGTCACCAATTGATGCATAACGACGGCGAGTACCGCCGAGCACCTTGATCACGAGTACTTCACGCGCGCCACTGTTGTCAGCAACACGAAGTCGGGTTTCTTGTTGAATCACTTTGCACGCTCCAAAATTTCAATTACACGCCAACGCTTTAGCTTTGACATCGGACGAGTCTCCATGATGCGAACGCGATCGCCAATTTGGGCGTCGTTTGTTTCATCATGGGCATAAAATTTCTTCGTACGGGTGATGAACTTTTCGTACTTTTGGTGACGAATGCGCTCAACGATCGCAATCACGATCGTCTTATTCATTTTGTTAGACACGACAACGCCCTCTCGCGACTTGCGAATATTGCGCTCTGGTGTTGTTGAACTAGTTGTATCGCTCATAATTTTGCTCACTTCCCTGCAGCTTCTGCAGCAACAATTTCGCGTTCACGAATCAACATGCTGATTCGAGCGATTTGGCGACGCGCTTTGGTGATCGCAGCAGTGTCATCAAGTTGACCTGTTGCATTTCGAAAACGCAAATTAAGTGCTTCTTGCTTTGTCGCACGCAACTCTTCAACAAGTGTTGCGAGATCCATTTCGCGAAGTTCTGTTAGTTCACTTGCCATATCAGATCGCCTCGTTTCGTGAAATGATGCGGGTTTTAATCGGCAACTTTTGCGCCGCACGGCTCAAAGCCTGATGTGCAGTTGCAGCAGTTGGATACGACAATTCAAACAACACACGACCCGGCTTGACTACGGCTACCCACAACTCTGGGTTACCTTTGCCCGAACCCATGCGAGTTTCAGCTGGCTTCTTGGTGACCGACTTGTCTGGAAACACGTTGATCCAAACTTTTCCGCCACGCTTAATGTGACGAGTCATGGCGATACGAGATGCTTCGATTTGGCGTGCGGTTATCCAACCTGGTTCAAGAGCCTGGATGCCGTACTCACCGAAGGCAAGTTCGTTGGCGCCCTTTGAGACACCAGCCATGCGACCGCGATGTTGTTTTCGGTGTTTAACTTTGCGTGGTTCTAACATAAACGTTTAGTCCTCTCGCTTAAAGTGCGGAGTTTCGTGACCGTCGTGGCTTCGCCGTTGAATATCTTCTTCTTCGTCGAGCAAGCGCTCAAAATCTGGATCTGCTTCTTTGACTAGAGGCACCACTGCGACGTCGTCAATTTCTGCCACTTTTGGTCCGGCCGAAGTAACAACTTTTCGTGTTGCATCTGAGTGACCAGATGTCTCGCCAGCAGCCATAGCGGCTTCACGAGTGATGCGATCATCAGTCTGAGATTTGTAAGGAAGAATCTCACCTTTGTACAACCAAACTTTGATTCCGATTCGACCAGAAGTGGTCGCTGCTTCACGGAAGCCGTAATCAATGTTGGCGCGAAGTGTGTGTAGTGGAACTCGACCTTCGCGATACCACTCACGACGGCACATTTCTGCTCCACCAAGTCGGCCCGAACATTGCACGCGAATACCTTGCACGCCTTGTTTCTGGGCGTTCTGAACTGCACGCTTCATCGCGCGACGAAAAGCAATTCGGTTGACGAGCTGATCGGCAACACCCTGAGCAACAAGCGCAGCATCAAGTTCTGCATCACGGATTTCTGTGATGTTTAACTGCACTTTGTTGTTGCCAGTAAGTTTTGTCAAACCGGCGCGAAGCTCTTCGGCTTTTTGGCCCTTGCGGCCGATGACGATTCCTGGGCGTGCGGTGTGCACGTCGATTCGAAGTTTGTCACGGGTGCGCTCAATTTCGATGCGACTGACAGCAGCATCAGAAAGTTGCACCTTGAGATAATCGCGAATCTTCCAGTCTTCAGTGAGGTACGCCTTGTAGTCCTTTGTGCTGAACCACTTGCTCTTCCAGTCGGTGGTTACACCGAGGCGAAAGCCGTAAGGATTAATCTTTTGGCCCATTTAATTCTCCGTCGCTGTTTCTGTTTCGGCATCAACTGGCGCATCTGCATTTGCATCGGCGTCTGGTGCTGCTGCTTTTGATTTTTGTGAACGAGCGCGACTTGCTTCAACGCGATCACGGCGGCGAGCAGATTCTGCCCCACCGCGTGACTCACTTTGTGTTTCGCGAATTGCTAGTGCTGCATCACTGAGTTTGTCGACGACGATTGTGATGTGACTAGTGCGCTTGAAAATTGCAGCGGAGCTTCCTTTGGCGCGTGGACGGAAACGCTTGAGCGTTGGCCCGGCATCGGCAAAACATGCCTTGATGTAAAGCTCTTCGGCGTTTTGCTCAAAATTATTTGTTGCGTTAGCCACAGCCGACGCAAGCAACTTGCGCACGATGTGTGCCGAGTCACGATCTGTTAAGCGCAACAAGTCGTCGGCAGATTTAACATCCATACCGCGAACAAGATTTAAAACCACACGAACCTTTGATGGTGACAACCGGGCAAAACGCGTTGAAGCGCGAAACCCACTTGAAATACCAGCAACTCGTGTTGCTTCGTTTAGTTTTGGACCGGTCATGGCTTGCCTGCTGATGCCGCTGCTGCTGCCGCTGCTTTTTCTTGACTTTGGTGAAACTTAAATGTTCGAGTTGGTGAGAACTCGCCGAGTTTGTGCCCAACCATTGACTCACTGATGTAAACCGGAATGTGCTTGCGGCCGTCGTGAACTGCGAATGTGTGGCCCAACATGTCTGGGATGATCGTGCTACGACGCGACCAAGTTTTGATGACCTTGCGGTCGCCACTTGCGTTCATTGCATCCAACTTTTTGAGAAGGTGCTCATCAACAAACGGACCTTTTTTAAGACTGCGTGACATTATTTAACCTCGTGCCTTTCCGGATCGACGACGACGAACAATCATTTGTTGCGACGACTTGTTCTTGTTACGAGTACGACGCTCTGGCTTACCCCATGGCGACACCGGTGGACGACCACCAGAAGTTTTTCCTTCGCCACCACCAAGTGGGTGGTCAACTGGGTTCATTACAACACCACGAGATTGTGGGCGAACACCCTTCCAACGGTTACGACCGGCTTTACCAATTTTGATCTGCTCGTGTTCTGAGTTTCCGATTTCGCCAACTGTGGCGCGACAATCAATTGGCACACGACGCATTTCGCTTGATGGCATTCGCAAAGTTGCATACAAACCTTCTTTTGCGACCAACTGAACTGCCATTCCGGCTGAGCGAGCAATTTTGCCACCTTGACCAGGACGCATTTCGATGTTGTGAACAGTTGTACCGACTGGCATGAATCGAAGTGGCAACGCATTGCCAACAACTATGTCTGCTTTTGGTCCGCTTTCGACGCGAGCACCAACTTCAAGACCCTTTGGCGCAAGAATGTAAGACTTAGTTCCATCGTTGTAATGCAACAAAGCAATGCGACATGTGCGGTTCGGGTCATATTCAATTGCCGCTACTTTTGCACCGCACTCATCTTTGCCGCGCTTGAAGTCGACCATGCGATATTGCTGCTTGTGTCCGCCACCTTGGTGACGAGAAGTGATTCGACCATGAGAGTTGCGACCACCGCGTGATGGCTTTGGTGCAAGCAACGACTTTTCTGGTGTCGTCTTGGTGATTTCACTGAAGTCAGAAACTGTCTGAAATCGACGGCCTGGGCTCGTCGGACGGCGTTTACGAATTGGCATCTTGAGTCGGTCCTTACTTGATTAGTTCTCGAACAACGGAATTTGACTTCCGGCTTCTAAAGTGACAATTGCGCGCTTTGATCCATCACGAACACCAATTCGGTTTGTGCCGCGTGTAATGCGACGCTTGCCTGGACGGTTGATCGTGTTTACACGAGTTACTTTGACGCCCCAAATTAATTGCACAGCGTCGCGAATCTCTGGCTTTGTTGCATCTTGATGAACTTCAAATGTGTAAGTGCCCTTGTCGATAAGCGAATAACTTTTCTCGCTAACAACTGGTCGAAGAATAATGTCGCGTGGGTCTTTCACTTTGCAGCCTCCATTGCCGGCAGACTTGCTTTTGTGAATACGATCCAATCGTTGCACAAAATGTCATAGGCGTTGAGTTCGGGTGTGCTTAGAACATGAACATCTGTGAGATTACGGAAGCTCTTCCATGCGCTTTCATCTTTACGCTCGAGCACGATCATCACGCGACCCGACATACCGAGCGCGGAAATAGCTGCTGATGCTGCTTTTGTACTTGGTGCCGCAAAGCCCCAATCTTCAACAACAACAACTTTGTTCTCACTCATTCGATCTGACAGTGCAGAGCGCAATGCAAGTTGAATCATTTTCTTTGGTGTGCGCTGAGAATATTTGCGCGGCTTTGGCCCAAGAGCGACACCACCACCGCTGAAATGCGGGGCGCGAATCGAACCTTGACGAGCGTTACCAGTACCTTTTTGCTTGAACGGTTTTTTACCGCCACCGCGAACTTCAGAGCGAGTCTTTGTGCTTTGAGTACCAGAACGACGGTGCGCAAGTTGTGCAACGACTACCTGGTGCATCACAGGAATATTTGGCGTGATGCCGAACATCGAGTCAGCAACTTCGATTGACGCGGCTTTTTTGCCGGCGGCATTTTTCATTTCAATCTTTGCCATAACTACTCCTTGGCGCCTTGGCTAGTTGGAGCCTTGACAGCATTGCGGATAATTACGACGCCACCGTTTGGCCCAGGAACAGAACCTTTAACAAGCAACAAATTTCTCTCAAGATCTGCTTGAACAACTTCAAGGTTGAGCGTTGTTACTTGCTCGTGACCCATGTGGCCGGACATTCGCAAACCTTTAAACACTCGACCCGGAAATGTGCAAGAACCGATTGAGCCTGGTGTGCGGTGGTGCTTGTGGTTACCGTGACTCGCGCCTTGACCACTGAAGTTGTGACGCTTCATTGTTCCAGCGAAACCTTTACCGCGGCTGACAGCAGTTACATCAACGCGCTCACCGACTACAAGAGTGTCAACTTTGATTTCTTGACCAACTTCAAAACCATCTACAGAATCGAGACGCAACTCAATCAAACGACGACCTGCGGCAACATTTCGCGCACCACTCTTAGGTGCAAAATGGCCAGCTTCTGCTTTATTTAGTTTTTTTGGATCTCGCTGCCCGTATGTAACTTGCAATGCGGTGTAACCGTCGGTTGCGCCAGTTTTCACCTGGACAATTCGAGCTGGCTCAATTCTTAACACGGTGACGGGCACGACGCGTTGGTCGTCACTCCATACTTGTGTCATGCCGACTTTTTCGCCGACGATCGCTTTTTGTGCCATGAGGCCCAAACCTTTTCTCGAAATGTTTAATAAAATAATTCGTGTATTCGCACAAATGCTCCGCGCGGCCGAGGCCTGCGGAGCACTTTTATAGTTTTCGCTGTGAGGTACTCGCAAATAACACGGGCGCACACAGACATCAATTTTTTGAATTGATCTCTCCGTTTGCGACTTGGTAAAACCAAGGCCACGAACGAAGTGTTTACTCTATCCCCCTAAAATCTGGTCCCCAAACGGAAACTCGCAAAAATAGCTACTTTTTCTGGCTAGCTAACTAGCTATCTAACTAGCCCAGTAGTTAATTAGTTCTGGCGGCCAAGGTGGCT
>JAPKZT010000287.1 GCA_026393655.1 Actinomycetota bacterium
GGAATGGTCAGTAGTCCGCAACGCGCTAAAGAGCTTTACGGTCGTGTGTTACCGATTCATCTTGAGCGTGCGGGTTTGCGCGCCGATGCTTTAATCGACTAGTCACGATCTCGTTATGAAAGCAGTAGTCACGACTGGTAATGGCGGCTACGAGAAACTCGTCTACTGCGATGTACCGATGCCTATCGTTGGCGCTGGTGAAGTGTTACTGCAAGTGCTTGCCGCTGGCGTTAATAACACAGAAATCAATACTCGACTCGGTTGGTATCAAGATGGCGGGTGGGATGTCGCAACGCCGTTTCCATTTATTCAGGGCACAGATTGTTGTGGGCGAGTCGTCGGTGTTGCGCCAGATGTTGATTCGCAACTGATCGGCGCGCGCGTACTTGTTCGTCCATGCATGCGCCCTGATGGTTTTAACTCAATGCGCAACATCTGGATGGGTTCAGATTTTGACGGCGCCTTTGCACAGTTCGTCAAAGCGCCCGCATCAGAGATTTTTGTAGTCAATTCAGAATGGAGCGATGTCGAGTTGGGGTCACTGCCATGCAGTTACGGCTCGGCTGAAAATATGTTGCATCGCGCCGAAGTTGGTATGAACGATCATGTCTTAGTCGCTGGTGCATCGGGCGGTGTTGGTTCTGCTGTGGTGCAACTGGCAAAACTTCGTGGGGCGAAAGTGACGGCGATTGTCGGTAAGTCAAAAGCACAAAAAGTTCGTGAGATTGGAGCCGATGCAATCATTGAGCGCGGCGCAGACATCGCTAAGTTTCTTGGCGAAGAATCGGTTGATGTCGTAGTCGACAATGTTGGTGGCTCGACGTTTGATGCGATGTTAAAAGTTATGCGTCGTGGTGGACGCTATGCGTCGTCCGGTGCGATCGGAGGGCCAATTGTAAATCTTGATCTGCGTGATTTCTATTTGAAAGATTTAAACCTTATTGGTTGCACTGCTTGGGATGAACTAGTGTTCAGCAACCTTGTTTCGTACGTTGAGCAGAATCGTATTAAGCCATTAGTAGCAAAAACATTTGCACTAAAAGAAATTGCTCAGGCTCAACAGGAGTTTCTTGAAAAGAAACATGTCGGTAAATTTGTGCTAATTCCCGAACTAGCAAGTTAACTAGCTATTCGCCAGCAACAAGAGCGAGCGCATCTAAGCGCTCAATGCGTACGGCAGCCGCTTTGAATTCTGCAGTGCCAGATTTCGGGTCAGTTGCATCGATTGTGATCAAGTTCGTATTCACTTGATCTGGAAAGTGCATTGTCATAAAAACCAAACCTGGTCGCAGGCTCTTATCGATTCGCACAGGTACCTCAAGTGAGCCGCGTAGCGAACTCACACGCACAACTTCTGAATCTCGAATTGAAAGTTGAATAGCATCTTCTGGTGAGACATCGATAGTTTCACCAAAACGCAACGGGCTGTCAAAACCACGAGTCTGAACACCCGTGTTATATGAATCAAGTCGGCGACCAGTTGTTAATCGCAACGGAAATTCTGGAGTTGTTGCTTCGACCGGTGGATCATCAATCACGACACTGAACGGCGCGAGTCTGCCGCGTTTGGCTGGGTCTTTATCCCAAAGTCGCCCGTGCAAAAATGACGGCTCAAGTTTGTCTTCACTGAAGCATGGCCACTGAATTCCGCCAAGTTCAGCAAGGCGCGTGTACGTCATTCCTGCGTGCATCGGTGAGAGGCTGCGAAGTTCATCCCAAATTTGTTCTGATGATTCGTACTTCCAGTCGTGGCCCATCTCACGAGCCAAGTCAAGGATGATCTGAATGTCATCGCGGGCATTGCCCGGAGAGTTGATCGCTTTACGCACGCGCTGAACTCGACGCTCTGAGTTTGTGACCGTGCCGTCGCTCTCGCACCATGATGCCGAACCTGGGAAAACAACATCAGCAAGTTCGGCTGTTTTTGTCATGAAAATATCTTGTACAACCAAGAAATCGAGATTTTTCAGCAAGTGTGTGGCGTGGGCACCGTCTGCTTCTGATTGTGCAGGATTTTCGCCAATTACAAATACGGCGCGTAAATCGCCACGCTCCATTGCTTCAAACATCTCCGTTAAGTTCCAGCCATTTTTTGGTGGAATCGTGCAACCCCAGAGTCGATCAAATTTCGCTCGGGCAACATCGTCCACGACATCTTGAAAACCTGGCAATTTGTTTGGGAGCGCACCCATGTCGCCGCCACCTTGCACATTGTTTTGTCCGCGTAGCGGGCTCAGACCAGCACCTGTGCGACCAACATGACCGCATAGAAGCGAAAGATTGATTAGCGAAAGAACATTGTCAACACCGTTGTGATGTTCGGTGATTCCCAGTGTCCAGCAGAGTTGCGCAGATCCGGCTTTTGCATATGCGTGAGCAAGTTCGCGAATCGCATCTGCAGGCACTCCAGTTACTTGGCTGCCTCGCTCGAGTGTCCATTCTTCGACTGAATTGGCGTAGTCAACGAAACCCGTTGTGCTGCCTTCAACGAATTCTTTGTTGGCCAGACCAGCATGAATAATTTCACGAGCGATCGTATTCGAAAGCGCGACATCGGTACCGATATTTAATCCAAGCCAAATGTCGGCGAACTCTGCCGAAGCAGTGCGACGCGGGTCAACTACGAATAGTTTTGCTCCATTGCGAACGCCCTGCAACACATGATGAAAATAAATTGGATGCGCTTCGCGAGCGTTGGAGCCCCACAACACAACAACATCAGTAGTTTCTACTTCGGCGTATGAACTAGTTCCTCCGCCTGCTCCAAAGACAGTGGCCAGACCGACCACCGAAGGGGCGTGTCAGGTTCTATTACAAGAATCAATATTGTTCGTGCCGATAACTGCACGAGCAAATTTCTGAGCGATGAAATTCATTTCGTTCGTAGATTTTGAACACGAGAAGAACCCAACAGCAGACGGCGAGAACGCATCTCGGGCACTTGCCAAACCTGTCGCGGCCTTAGTTAACGCTTCTTGCCAAGTTGCGATGCGTAACTTGCCATTTTCGCGGACCATCGGCTCGGTAATTCGCGAGTATGGCTCGAATTTTTGCTTCGTCATTTTTTGCGACATTTTTTGCGTCATTTAGATTGCTCCGAAATTATTTACTGCTAATCAGGTGTTTTAACTTTAGCGAGTTTAGAGAGTTATATCGTGTCTGTAGAGTGGATGGTCGCATCAAACTACCGCAAATCAAACTTATGAAAGAGGAATAATGGGTTTCCCATCTGATCTTGAAATTGCCCGCAAAGCTACTGCTAAACCGCTCACCGAAATTGCAGCCCAGATGGGCATCGGCGCCGAGTTTCTTGAGCCCTATGGCAAAAGTCTCGCCAAAATAAGTTTGGATGCGATCGATTCTTTGAAGTCTCGACCCAAAGCGAAATATGTCGTCGTTACTGCGATTACGCCAACACCACTTGGTGAAGGTAAGACGACGACGACTGTCGGTCTTGGTCAAGCAATGAAGCACATCGGCAAAAAAGCGACGATCAGTTTGCGTCAGCCAAGTATGGGACCAACTTTCGGCATCAAGGGTGGTGCCGCAGGTGGCGGTTACAGCCAAGTGATCCCGATGGAGTTGTTGAATTTGCATCTCACTGGTGACTTTCACGCAGTGACTGCGGCGCACAACCTGCTTTCAGCAATGGTCGATAATCATTTACACCAAGGCAACGAGTTAGATCTCGACATCAACAACATCACTTGGCGACGAGTAATGGATGTCAATGATCGCTCAATGCGAAACTTAATTATCGGTCTTGGCACAAAAGAAGATGGCGTAGTTCGACAAACTGGTTTTGATATCACGGCTGCATCAGAAGTGATGGCTATTCTTGCGCTTGCAACTTCGAAAGAAGACATGCGTGCACGGTTTTCTCGAATCGTTGTGGGTTATAACTCGCAAGGCAAACCAGTAACTGCAGAGCAACTCAGCGGTGCAGGCTCTATGGCCGTAATCATGGGCGAAGCGATCAAGCCAAACTTGTTGCAAACTATTGAGAACACACCGGTGATCGTGCACGCAGGGCCGTTTGGCAATATCGCGCACGGCAACTCATCAATTGTTGGCGATTTAATCGGTATTCACTCGGGTGATTATTTAATTACCGAGGCAGGTTTCGGCGCCGACATGGGCGCAGAAAAATTCTTCAACATTAAGTGTCGTGCTTCTGGGCTAGTGCCAGACGCTGCCGTATTAGTAGCGACTGTTCGTGCACTAAAAGCACACTCAGGCAAATACAAAATCGTCGCGGGCAAGGCGTTGCCAGAAGATCTTTTGAAAGAAAATCCTGACGACGTAATTGCCGGCGCTGCGAACCTAGTTAAACAAATCGAAAATGTTAAAGCACACGGCGTTTCACCAGTTGTAGCAATTAATGGTTTCCCTACTGATCACAAGTCAGAGCATGAAGCGATTCGCAAAATCGCCGAAGGCGCCGGCGCTCGAGTTGCAGTTTGCACTCACTTCGCCGATGGTGGCGCAGGTGCTGTTGATTTGGCCAAGGCAGTCGTTGAAGCGTGTAACGACAAGAACAGTTTCCACTTCTTGTACCCAGACGACGCATCTTTGAAAGAAAAAATCGAGAAGATCGCAACGACAATTTACGGTGCAGCAAAAGTTGAGTACACCAGTCTTGCTAATAAGCAGATCAAAACTTACACCGACAACGGTTTTGCCAAACTCCCAATATGTGTTGCAAAAACTCACTTATCAATTTCGGGTGATGCTTCTCTGCGAGGTGCACCAACTGGCCACACACTTAATGTGCGTGAAGTGCGAGCGTCAATTGGCGCGGGTTTCATTTATCCAATTTGTGGAGACATGCGCACAATGCCAGGACTCGGAACAAAGCCGGCAGCAGCAATTATCGACTTCGACGCGAACGGCGAAATCGTCGGACTGTCATGACCCAAGTTGCTGCGCGAACAGCTGGTGGGGCAATTTTGCTCGACGGCGTTCAATTGCGCGATGAAACCGTTGCCAAAATTAAAACGACTATTGAAAAGGCCGGCAAGCCTGCAATTTGTTTAGCAACTGTGCTCGTCGGCGACGATGCACCTAGTCATATATATGTCAAGAGCAAGCATCAAAAAGCTCAAGAAGCGGGCATGGTTTCTAAGGGCGTTAATTTGCCTGAGAATTCAACGCAAGCACAAATTGAACAAACCGTTGCTGCTTTGGTTGCCGACAAGGGCGTACACGGAATCCTGGTGCAGTTGCCATTGCCAAAACATATTGACACTGAAGCGGTACTTAGTTTGTTGCCGATCGAAAAAGATGTCGACGGTTTAACAGAGAAATCACTCGGTCGACTCGTTCGTGGGTTGCCTGGCCATGTGCCGTGCACGCCACTTGGGGTGGTGCGTTTACTCGAGCGCCACAATATTGCAACTGTCGGAAAGCGCGTTACTGTCATCGGTCGATCGGCACTTGTTGGCCTTCCGCAAATGTTGTTGCTAGTGCGTCGTGGTGCTGATGCAACCGTCACGATTGCGCACAGTTTGACAACTGACATGGTCGAAGTTTGTCGAGAGTCAGACATAATTATCGCTGCTGCTGGTGCGGCGCGAATGGTGACTGCGGCGCACGTTAAGCCTGGTGCAACTGTTATCGATGTCGGAGTATCACGAATCAACGGCAAGATCGTTGGCGATGTCGATTTCGAAGCTGTGCAAGCAATCGCCGGTGCGATCACACCGATGCCTGGTGGCACTGGCCCAATGACGATTGCATGTTTGCTAGAGAACACACTTGAAGCCGCGCGAATGCTTGGGGAGTTCTGAGGAAGTCTTCAACCGTTTACGATTTCATAATCGTTGGTGGCGGTTCGGCTGGCTCAGCATTAGCAAACAGGCTGAGTGCTGACTCAAAAAATAAGGTTTTAGTTCTTGAGGCTGGGCGTCCGGATTATTGGTGGGACGTTTTCATTCACATGCCTGCAGCGTTGACGTTTCCAATTGGCAGTCGTTTCTACGATTGGCTTTACGTCTCAGAACCAGAGCCACACATGAACAACCGTCGAGTCACTCAGGGTCGAGGCAAAGTTCTTGGCGGATCATCAAGCATCAACGGAATGATTTTTCAGCGCGGTAATCCACTCGACTATCAACGATGGGCGAGTGACCCTGGTATGTCCACTTGGGATTACGCACACTGTTTGCCATATTTCAAGCGGCTTGAAAATTGTCTGGCCGCCAGTAGCGATGACGAATTTCGGGGTCACGACGGGCCACTTGTACAAGAGCGAGGTCCAGTAAAGAATCCATTGTTTGGCGCCTTTTTTGAGGCTGTTCAACAGGCTGGTCACGAACTAACAACAGACGTGAATGGTTTCAAGCAAGAGGGCTTCGCTGCATTTGATCGCAATGTTCGTCGGGGCAGACGTCTGAGTGCGGCTCGCGCATACTTGCACCCAGTAATGCATCGCAAAAATCTAACTGTTACTTGTCGAGCATTAGTTACGAAACTAATCGTCGAAGATAAAAAAGTTACGGGTGTGAATTTTGAGTTACCGTTTGGACGCAAGCGAACCGTTTTGGCGCGTGAAGTTATTTTGTGTGGTGGTTCTTTTAACTCGCCACAGTTGTTGCAAGTATCAGGAATTGGCAATTCTGAATTTCTAAAAAGTGTCGGCGTCGAACCAGTGCATCATCTGCCAGGTGTTGGAGAGAATTTGCAAGATCATCTTGAGGTCTATGTTCAGCACTCTTGCAAGCAGCCCGTGTCGCTGAACCCGATGCTGAAGTTTCATAAGAGGCCGTGGATCGGTTTGCAGTGGTTATTTCGTCGTGGGCCTGGTTCATCAAATCATTTTGAAGGCGGAGGGTTTATCCGCGGCAACGATTCATTCAAATATCCGAACTTGATGTTTCATTTTTTGCCGATTGCTGTGCGCTATGACGGCACGGCACCATCTGGTGGTCACGGCTATCAAGTTCACA
>JAPKZT010000230.1 GCA_026393655.1 Actinomycetota bacterium
AACTGGTCGCCTCACACAAGACGGTCAAACAGTCGTCGACCACGCGCGACAAGTTTTTATTCAAATTCAAGACATCGCCGCCGCAGTTGAATCAAACGAAAAAGATATCACCGGAGAAACTCAACTGGGTTGCATCGGCACAACCGGACGATGGTTGATGCCCCGCCTTTTGCCAACGCTTGCACAAAGATTTCCGAATATCCACATCACAATTTCTGAAGGAAGCACTTCGAGTTTGCTTTCCCGCTTGATCGATGGATCACTTGACGCTTGCATTGTCCACTTACCAGTCGAGCACGACAATCTTGAATCAATCGCATTGTTTGCCGAAGATTTAATGTTGCTTGTAGACAACAAACACGAATGGGCAGCACTTGACAAAATCACAATTACTGAACTCGCGACAAAACCATTGCTGCTGCCTCCGAAAAATACAGCCCTGCGACGCATCTTGGATAAAGCAGCAGGGTCACATCGCCTTGTCTTAAAACCGCAGGCCGAGATTGACGGCGTTCGACTTTTGACATCGCTTGCGTTCGAAGGTTTTGGCGCGGCCATCGTGCCCGCAACAGCCGCCCCAGATTGGCTTACGGGAGAGTTCAAACGAATTCAAGTTCCAGAACTCCCACGACGTGTTGTTGGTTGGGTGCAGCGAACACGACCTCTGGCGACCAAAGCCACGCAAGCAGTCGGCACTGTTATCCGAGAAGTAATTGAAAAAACTAACGACCAGCAACCAGGTGTGCACACAGGCAAGGGTGCATTCCCTTTCAAACGTTCTTCTTAAGTAGCCTTAACATCATGACGGTTCATCTCCAGCGAGCGGTTAAAGGTGCCGCGGCTGCAGAAGTTCGCTGGCTCGAAACAATTAGTCGTCGCGCAGTTTGGGTTGATGTGGATGAATCGGTACGTCGCGGCGCGCTTTCCGCAGAGGCGTCAGGCGTCATCGCCCACGCAGCAGACACCGCGCGCGAAAAAGGTTTGCCTCTCGTGATGACGATCGGCAGTTCAGGCGCAGACATTGTTGAAGGTGTTGCAGCATTACATGGGTGGGGTCAAGCGGCAAAAGCAATTGCTAAATGTTCTGGTTACGTGCCGATCATTACCGTGGTGACTGGCCCTGCTGTCTCTGGTCCAGCGTTATTAATCGGCTTGAGCGACATCGTAATTATGACTAGCGACTCGTACGCCTTTGTTAGCGGACCGACGATGGTCGCTGAGTTCACCGGTATAAAAATCAATAACGACGAACTCGGTGGTGCAGACATTCATGCAAAACAAAGTGGCGTGGCACACCTTGTCGTTGCAGATCGCCAAGCAGCAATTGCCGAAGTCGAACATGTACTTTCTTTTTTGCCTGACAACGTCGACGAGATTGCTCGAGCAACATCGACTTCAGACTCTGTTGATCGACTCACCCCAGAGGCCGGCGAATTAATCCCAGAATCATCAACAGGCAGTTACGACGTCAAACAAGTTATTCAAGCCATCGCCGATGACGGCTATTTACTTGAACTTCGTGCTCGATGGGCGGCGAACATTGTCACTTGCCTAATTACTATCTCTGGGCAAAGCATCGGAGTGGTCGCCAATCAGCCAACAAACTTGGCTGGCACACTTGATATTCCTGCTTCGCAAAAAGCCGCGCGATTCGTTTCATTCTGCGACGCTTTCAATATTCCGATTCTGACTCTTGTTGACACGCCTGGTTTTTATCCTGGCAAAGATCTTGAGTGGCGCGGAATGATTCGTCACGGTGCGCAACTAGTCTTCGCATATGGCCGAGCAACTGTGCCTCGCGTCTGCGTAATTTTGCGCAAGAGTTATGGTGGCGCATACATCGTTATGGACTCGAAAAAAATGGGCAACGATATGTGTATGGCATGGCCAACTGCAGAACTCGCAGTTATGGGCGCAGGTCAGGCCGCTGCGATTCTTCAACGCCGTGCAACACCACAAGAACGTGAAGAATTCGAACAAGATTATGTTGAGCGATTATTGAATCCATATGTTGCTGCTGAACGTGGATATGTAGACAGTGTTATTGATCCAGCGGATACGCGCCGTGAGATTGCCGCAGCATTTGCGATGCTCAGCGACAAACGCGAAAAACTCCAGACTCGCAAACACGACAACACGCCGTTATAGCGGTCCGAGATTGCCGCAGCATTTGCGATGCTCAGCGACAAGCGCGAAAAACTCCAGACTCGCAAACACGACAACACGCCGTTATAACGGTCCCGACAATACGTCCTGCGGCTAGATTGATTGAGGGACTGGAAGCTCCCACAACATAAAAAGGACACCACTGTGGCTGAAACAATCACCATTATTGATGACCGGACTGGTAAAAAAGTTACGGTTCCACTACGAGACGGTGTTTTTCCGTCGAGTGCATTGCGCGAACTTGACCCTGATCTGCGAATGTACGACCCAGCGTTTTTATCGACTGCTGCATGCGAATCTTCAATTACGTACATCGATGGCGAAGCTGGAATCTTGCGTTATCGCGGATATCCAATCGAACAACTCGCCGAAAAATCTACATATCTGGAGGTTGCGTACTTGCTGTTAAACGGCGAACTGCCAACTAGTTCAGAACTAGAAAAATGGAACTACGACGTCATCCATCACACGATGATTCACGAGAATATGCGCAAACGTTTTGTAGACGGCTTTCACTACGACGCACACCCAATGGGCATGTTTGTGTCTGCTGTTGCCGCTCTCGGAACTTTTTATCCTGAATCAAAAGACATTTTTAACCCTGGTTCACTTGAAAAACAGATCTTGCGGTTGATTGCCAAAGTGCCAACGCTCGCTGCAATGTGTTATCGATTTAGTTCGGGTCTGCCATTCGTCTCTCCTAATAATTCGATGAGTTACCCAGAAAACTTCTTGAACATGATGTTCAGACTTGGTGACGATCACACAGTTGACCCGCGACTTACAAAAGCAATGGATCTACTTTTTATGTTGCATGCCGACCACGAACAGAATTGTGGAACAACGGCCATGCGAGTTGTCGCATCGTCACACGCTGACCCTTACAGTGCGATGTCGGCTGCATCGTCTGCGCTCTATGGGCCGCTTCACGGTGGCGCAAATGAAGCGGCAATCAATATGCTCACCGAGATTGGAAGTATCGACAATGTCGAAGCCTTCGTAAAATCTGTGAAAGCTGGGCATGGAAAACTGCAGGGTTTCGGACACCGCGTATACAAAAATTACGATCCACGCGCGGCGATCATCAAAAAAGCCGCCTATGACGTGTTCGATGTGACCGGCAAAAATCCACTACTTGATATCGCGCTCAAACTTGAGGATGTTGCTCTCAGCGATGATTATTTCATATCGCGCAAGTTGTACCCAAATGTCGACTTCTATTCTGGTTTGATCTATCAAGCACTTGGCTTCCCGATTGAGATGTTCACGGTGCTATTCGCAATTCCACGAACAGTCGGCTGGCTATCTCACTTCAGCGAACTACTCAAAGACGACGCGCAAAAAATCAGTCGACCTCGCCAGTGGTATACGGGAGTCGACAAGCGCGACTATCTCGCAATTAACAAACGTCAATAATTATCTTGCCAGTGCTGGCGTTGGTCTCCATATAGCGATGTGCTGACGCAATATCTTCTAGTGAATATCTGCTGTCAATAATTGGGCGCAACTTGCCCATCTCGAACATTGGCAATATCTCGTTAATGAACCTTTGAGTTACTGCGATTTTTTCTTCAAGCGGACGCGGTCGCAACACCGTGCCAATTAAACGAGCACGCTTTGGCATAAGAGCCGCGATGTTAAACGGAGTAGTCCCCCCACCCATCAGACCAACTTGCACGATCGTGCCTTTGAGCGCCAGCGAAGCGACATTTTTATTGAGATATTCGCCGCCGATGACATCGAGCACCGCATTGACGCCGTGACTATTTGTTGCATGTTTACACACATCAACAAAGTCTTCAGTTTTGTAATCAACAGCCAAGTCAGCGCCGAGCGAAAGACAAGCATCACGCTTTCCCGATGAACAAGTGACAATCACATTTGCGCCAATGGCTTTACAAATTTGTATCGCAGCAGTGCCCACACCCGACGCACCGGCGTGAACTAGCGCCCAACCGCCTGACTTCAAATTGCCCTGACAAACGAGCGCATCCCAAGCAGTAATGAACACTTCAGGAATCGCACCAGCATCTTCAAAACTCACTTTGGTTGGCACTCGCATCGCCTGATTTTCATGGACAACTAGATATTCGGCGTAGCCACCACCACTCACGATCCCCATCACTTGGTCGCCAGGTTTGAAACTTTTTACTTGCTCGCCACAAGATTCAATTGTGCCAGCAAACTCAAGACCAGGAATTTCATGCGTACCCGGAAACGGATCTGGATAGAAGCCCATCCGTTGCAACAAGTCAGCACGGTTTAGCGAAGTGGCACGAACTTTAACCAAAATTTCGTTCGTATCTGGTTGTGGCCTTTCGACATCAACTACTGATAAGACTTCTGGGTCACCATATTTTGTAATTACCACTGCACGCATAATTATTGTCTAGCCATCTTCTCTTGCAACCGACGATCAACGGCAGCCAAAAATTGCTGTGTAGTTAACCATGGTTGATCTTTTGAAACTAGGGCTGCTAAATCTTTGGTCATCTCGCCGCCTTCAACAGTCTCAATACATACTGCTTCAAGAGTTTGAGCAAAGTCAATAACTTTTGGTGTGTTGTCGAGTTTTCCGCGATGACTTAGAGCGCGTGTCCAAGCAAAGATTGAGGCAATCGAATTTGTTGAAGTCTCCAAACCTTTTTGGTGGTCTCGGTAATGGCGCGTAACTGTGCCGTGTGCCGCCTCCGACTCTAAAACTCTGCCGTCTGGAGTAGTCAAAACTGAAGTCATTAAACCAAGAGAGCCAAAGCCTTGAGCGACGATGTCTGATTAAACATCGCCGTCATAGTTTTTGCACGCCCATAAATAACCACCCTCCCAGCGAATCATGCAGGCCACCATGTCATCAATTAAGCGGTGTTCATATGTCAGTTTGCGCTTCTCGAACTCAGTTTTAAATTCAGTATCAAAAATCTCTTGAAAAATATCTTTGAACCGACCGTCATACGCCTTGAGAATTGTGTTTTTGGTACTTAAGAACACTGGGTAGTTGCGTTGCAAGCCGTAGTTGAACGATGCTCGAGCAAAACTGCGAATTGATTCGTCGTAGTTATACATTCCCATTACAACACCTGAACTCTTAAAATCAGCGATTTTCATCTCGACTGGCTTGCCGCCATCTTGCGGCACATAAGTCATCGTTACCGTGCCGGGACCTGGAACTTTGAAATCAGTCGCCTTGTATTGATCGCCGTGCGCATGACGCCCAATCACTATTGGTTTGTTCCAGTGCGGCACAAGTTTTGGAATATTACTGCAGATAATCGGCTCACGAAATACAACGCCATCTAAAATATTTCTAATCGTGCCGTTAGGCGATTTCCACATCTGCTTCAAGTTGAATTCTTTAACACGTGCTTCGTCAGGCGTAATCGTTGCACACTTAACCCCAACGCCATGTTTCAAAATCGCGTTTGCTGCATCGACTGTTACTTGGTCGCTCGTTGCGTCACGATTCTCAACGCCAAGGTCGTAGTAATCAATTTCGAGATCTAGATACGGCAAAATCAATCGGTCTTTGATGAACTTCCAAATGATTCGCGTCATCTCGTCACCATCAATATCTACAACTGGATTCGCAACCTTAATTTTTGATGACATAACAATAGTCACAGAATTAGTGGCTATCCCAAAGCAGGAATTTTTGTATTCGGCATCTACCATCGTCGTTATGGACTTCGCCTGGACACCAGAACAAACTGCGCTACGCGAGCGCGCTCGTTTGGTAGCCGCGAACGCAGTCGAGAAATATGGCCGTTTCAACGACACATGGATGAACGGCTACTCCCGCGAGTTTTCTCGCGAACTCGCTAGTCACGGTTGGATTGGCATGACATGGCCAACCGAATTCGGCGGTGGTGGTCGACCTGCAATCGAACGACTGATCGTTGGCGAAGAAATGATTAGTGCTGGCGCACCAATTGCTGCATCGTGGTTCGCCGACCGACAGATGGGTCCGGCGCTCATTGCTTACGGCACGAAAGAGCAACAAGATACGTTTTTGCCTGAGATGCTTGCAGGCAATACAACCTGGTGCATCGGGATGAGTGAACCTAACGCGGGCAGCGACCTTGCTTCATTGAAAACTTTTGCGCAGCGCGACGGCGATGAGTTTGTAATTAATGGCCAAAAGATTTGGACAAGTTTTGGTGAACACGCTGATTATTGTTATCTAATTTGTCGCACCAGCAACGACGGCTCGCCGCACGCAGGCATCAGCGAAATTATTGTTCCGATGAACACGCCCGGCATTGACGTTCGACCGATCAAAGACATGACCACAAATAGTCATTTCTGCGAAGTTTTCTATACGAATGTTCGTGTGCCAGCGACGAATCTAGTGGGGGCGCTCGGCGGTGCGTTCAAGCAAACAATGCGTCAACTCGAGCACGAACGCGGTGGCATTGATCGCTTGGTCTCAAATTACGCTCTTTACAAAATGGCTCTCGCGTGCGCTGACCGTAAAAAGATGCTTGTACGACAGGAGATTGCGGCAATTGAAACCGGTTATCAAATTGGTCGAATCTTGGTGATTCGCGAAGTGTTACACCAAGCCCCAGGTGGGTTCTCGGCAGCAACTAAATGTTTTTGCACAGAACATGAGTGGCGCGTTGCTCAATTCGTTAATAAAGTTTTCGGCGCACATGCCCTTGTCTGGGATGACAAGTCACAAGGACTCGCCTATGCCTCTGCCTACACAATTATGGGTGGCACCTCTAACGTGATGCGCAACATTCTCGGCGAGCGCACACTCGGCCTGCCCCGCGAACCCAAGTAATCTTTTTCAAAAAGTATTTAGTAGTCTCAGAATATGAGCACAAGCAAGAATATGAATCCGATTGAACTTGCAACAAAAGTTATTGACTCGGGTGTTGTCGATCAACCACTAAATCGTGTCACCAACGAAATTACCGAACTTGCAGAGGGTCTGGCAATCGTTGAAAGTTTCAGTCACAGTGCTGTATTCGACACAGGTAATGGACTGATGTGTTTTGATGCCTCAGGCGCAGGCAGCGGCAAAGAAGTCGTCAACGCGAT
>JAPKZT010000299.1 GCA_026393655.1 Actinomycetota bacterium
AGTGCGTCAAAAATTGCCCCGAACTGGCGCAATTGATTTTTCTTCCTTGGTTGTGTTGTTATTCCTGCAGATTGTTGTGCAGGGCATGATCCTGAGATGTTAAGTCGCGCGTGTCGTACCCACAAGTAGAGCCGCAACCGAATTTTCCATTACAAGAGTCACGAACTTTAGAATTTTGGAAACAAGACAGAACGTTTGAAGCGTCTGTTGAATTGAACCAAGCCGGCGCCGATGGCGAAAACGAATATGTTTTTTATGACGGTCCACCTTTCGCAAATGGATTGCCGCACTACGGACATCTACTAACAGGTTTTGTTAAAGACGCGGTACCCAGGTATCGCACGATGCGAGGTCAACGTGTTGAGCGTCGCTTTGGTTGGGATTGTCATGGGCTTCCGGCAGAAGCAGAAGCCGAGCGCCAACTTAAAATCTCTGGGCGACAGGCGATCACAGATTTCGGCATCGACAAGTTCAATGAATATTGTCGGAGTTCGGTATTGCAGTACACCAGCGATTGGGAGCGGTATGTAACTCGCCAAGCACGCTGGGTTGATTTTGAAGATGACTACAAGACGCTTGATACTCCATACATGGAGAGCGTGATGTGGGCTTTCAAAACTCTTTGGGATAAGGGTTTGATTTATGAAGGCTTTCGAGTTTTGCCATACTCATGGGCGCTTGAAACGCCACTTTCAAACACTGAAACTCGAATGGATGACGCATATCGACAAGTGCAAGACCCTGCGCTGACAGTTGCTTTTGAATTAGAAACAGGTGAGTTTATTCTCGCTTGGACAACAACTCCGTGGACACTGCCGTCAAACTTGGCGTTGGCTGTTGCGGTTGATGTTGACTACGCGGTCATTGATCACGACGGCAAAAAACTAATTTTGGCAGTTGAACGCCTTGCGTCTTACGAGCGAGAGTTTCCTGAACCAAAGATTATTTCGACAATTAATGGCTCCGAATTGGTTGGCCGAAAATATAAGCCACTATTTAATTATTTTGCCGAGCATCCGAACTCGTTTCGAGTTATTGCTGGTGATTTTGTAACCACAGATAACGGCACTGGGGTAGTGCACTTGGCGCCGGGTTTTGGCGAAGATGACCAACGCGTTTGTCAAGACGAAAACATAGAACTCGTTGTCCCAGTTGATTCACGCGGATGTTTCACAAGCGAAGTAAAAGATTTCGAAGGTCAATTGGTTTTTGATGCTAACCCAGCAATTATTCGAGTTCTCAAAGATCGTGGTGTGGTGATTCGCCATGAGACTTACGATCACGCATATCCGCATTGTTGGCGCACAGGTAAACCATTAATTTATAAAGCAGTTGGTTCGTGGTTCGTAAAAGTAACTGCAATTAAAGATCGAATGGTCGAATTGAATCAGCAAGTCACTTGGGTGCCTGATCACCTGAAGAACGGCAGTTTTGGAAAATGGCTCGAAAACGCCCGTGATTGGACGATCAGTCGAAACCGTTTTTGGGGTTCCCCGATTCCGGTTTGGCGAAGTGACAACCCTGAATATCCTCGAATTGACGTTTACGGAAGTCTCGAAGAACTTCGACGCGATTTCGGTGTCGATATTCAAGAACTTCATCGACCAACGATCGATGAACTTGTGCGCCCTAACCCAGACGACCCAACCGGCAAATCAATGATGCGGCGAGTTCCCGAAGTTTTAGATTGTTGGTTCGAGAGCGGATCAATGCCGTTTGCTCAAGTGCATTATCCATTTGAAAATCAAGAGTGGTTTGAGAATCATTATCCGGGTGATTTCATTGTTGAGTACATCGGTCAAACTCGCGGATGGTTTTACACCTTGCATGTTTTAGCAACAGCACTATTTGATCGACCTGCATTTCTTAACTGCGTGAGTCACGGCATTGTGCTCGGCGAAGATGGCGCCAAGATGTCGAAGAGTCTGCGTAATTATCCAGACCCAATGAAAGTTTTTGATAGTCATGGGGCTGACGCGATGCGTTGGTATTTGTTGTCTTCTTCAATTTTGCGCGGCTCTGACTTTGCGGTCACCGAAGACGGAATGCGTGACACAGTGCGTCAAGTGATGTTGCCGCTTTGGAATAGTTGGTACTTTCTTGCGCTGTATTCAAACGCCGAGTCATTGACCGGAAAATTTGATACTTCGAGCGAAAATGTTTTAGATCGTTATATCTTTGCCAAATTGCGAGATTTGGTTTCTGATACGACGAAAAGTTTCGATAAATACGATCTGTTTGCTGCGTGCGCTGAAATCAGAACGTTTTTGGATGTTCTGACTAATTGGTACATCCGACGTAGCAGAGATCGATTCTGGTCTGGTGACATCACGGCGATCAATACGTTGCATTCGGTACTTCATGTCTTGACACGAGTTGCGGCGCCAGTATTGCCGTTGATCACTGAAGAAATATTCCGTGGTTTAACGGGCGAGCGAAGCGTTCATCTTCAACCATGGCCAACAACTGACTCGTTGATTCAAGATGATGCACTTGTGGCGTCAATGGATCGTGTTCGTGACGTTTGCTCGACCACTCTGTCGTTGAGAAAAGTTCATGGTCGCCGCGCCAGGCTGCCACTTGCGAGTTTGACGGTTGCTACCGCCAATTCGGCTGCGCTTGAAGAATTTGTTGATGTAATCGCCTATGAGGTCAATGTTCGCAAAGTTGAATTCACGGACGATGTATCTTCTGTAGCCGCGTTTGAATTGCAGGTTGTGCCCAGTGTTGTTGGCCCAAGACTTGGCGCCAATACGCAAAAAGTAATTGTTGCTGTTAAAAAAGGTGATTGGAAGCGCAACGGAAATATAATCACGGCTGGATCAATCGATCTGTTTGAAGGTGAATACAATTTGAAACTTGTGCCTAAAAGTTCTGGTGCGAGTGCAAAACTTAACAATTCTGAAGGCGTAATTGTTCTGGATATTGACTTAACTCCAGATCTTGAGGCCGAAGGGGTTTCGCGCGATTTGATCAGACTGATTCAGCAACAGCGACGTGAGTCAGGTTTGGATGTTTCAGATCGAATTAAGTTGCAACTCGGACTGTCTGAAGAGATCAGGTCTCAAATTTCTAGTCACATTGAGACAATCAAGACCGAAACTCTTGCCACTGAAGTTGTATTTGTTGAATCGAAACCACCAAATTTTGATTTGGATGGTGTGCCGATATTCGTTGAGTTGGTGCACTAGCATTTTGCATGTAAGGCCCTATCAAAAAACCAGACCGAGCGTGAGGTAGTCAAAAGTGGCTTCGAAAAAAAAGAAAACAACTAAAAAAACAAAAAAATCAGCGAAGAAAAATTCGGCGTCGAAAAAAAAGAAATCTTCGGCCAAAAAGAGCGCCGCCAAGAAGGCTGCCAAGAAGGCCGTCAAGAAATCAGTTAAAAAAATTGCCAAAAAGAAAGTTACAAAGAAAGCCAAAAAGAAGACAGCGAAAAAAGTAGCGAAAAAGAAGACGTCAGCACCTAAGAAAAAACATGTTGCGCCTGCGTCGACTTTGGCGTCACAAGAAGTTGTACAACAAGTGTCCATTGCTCAAGATGAGATGTTCGTCTCGGTTTCAGAAGAAATTGACTCGTTTACGCCTTCAAATCCGCTACCGTAACCTAGTCAAATAGGCGAAATCCTCAACTGGATTTGCTTGAGAGGTGAATATCGTGGGTTCCAAGAATAAGGCGTCGTCGAAAAAGAGCAAGAAATCTGGCTCAAAAAAGAAGAGCACCAAGAAATCTGGCTCAAAAAAGAAACCTTCGAAAAAACAGACTGGCACCAAGGCGCAGACGGCTTTAAAGAAAAAGCTTGAGCTCAAAAAGAAACTTGAGTTGAAGAAGAAGCTCGACTTGAAGAAAAAGCTCGATCTGAAGAAAAA
>JAPKZT010000231.1 GCA_026393655.1 Actinomycetota bacterium
ATTGTTCCTGTTAATCATGCAAGAATTTCTTTAGTCATTTTCGACTATACCTTGGCTTATTTTTTGTTTTTTCTTGGTTGGTTGATTCTTGTTCGTTATAAATCGGTAACTGGTTTTGTGCTGGCGTGTCTGATTTTATTTTTAAGTTTTAAAACCCATAGTTTTTTATTCTTCGTGCTGTTGCCGTTTTTGCATTTTGCTTGGTTGAATAAAACCGAGTTTCTAGATTTCAAGAAATTGAATCGCCGACATCTGCAAATCGCGGTGATTGCGGCACTGCCAGTGCTTTATGTAATTTTGCGATCAATCTTCTGGCCACCGAATGAAAGTTGGCAGGACTACCAGAAACCGACTTCAGCAGGTCTGATGACTGGTTTGTGGCCAGTTTTGGTTGGCTTATTTGGCTTGTCGATAATCGGTTTTCGCTACTTAAAGAAAAAAAATACGCACTTCGGTTTGTTACTACTTGTTGTTGGGTTTTCGATCACAGCTTTGGCGCTGTTTCCATACTTTCTGGCAGAACTTTATGTTGGTTATGCGGGGCGACCTGCACTTATAACAGTTCTTGAGTTTCGGGCCGATTGGCGCAGCAGGCACCAGTTGCTGATGCCACTTGGTTTGGCCTTGAGCGTTGTTGGATTAAATGAACTGTTTAAAGGGAAGAGAAATAAGAATATTTTTGCAGGGTTCATAATTGTGGTCTCAGTCGCCCTGAATATGTTCTGGGGTTCGCAATATTTTTTACAATCACTTAAGCAGGAAAAAATAGTTGAATTATTGAAGGCAACGAAAAATGAAATAGTAATTGCATCATTAGGTGATCAGACCCTTCGTTTTAACGGACGTGAAAACGACTTCCGTGGATACGAGTTAGATGGTTTTATGACACTTGCTGGCATACCCATTGATCGCCCTGGCTGTGAGGCATTGCCTCAGGGCTCAACTGTGGTTTTGAAATCAGACAAACCCTATCTGAGTGCATTATTTAGCCGTGATTTAGGTTTGTATTTTGATGTAACTCCATGCTCAGAGGTACTTGCGAAAGACAGTTAGCGCTAACTGCAACTGAATACACTTTTCTCAGGAGGTAAGTAAGGTGCCGCATGTTCCTGTGTTTCAGCATGAAATCGGCAAGTGGCGACCAAGTTGGCGCGGTCGCATTCATGGCGTTGCCGTAGCGGCGACAATCCCTGCGGGAGTAATACTCACGATGGTTACGCCGACTGGTCTTGCACGATGGGCAGTTTTAATTTATGTCTTTTCACTGTTTGCGCTTTTTTCGACATCAGCTTCTTATCACTTATTGACGCGTTCACAACGCGCACAACGCGCGATGCGTCAACTTGACCACGCGATGATTTATGTTTTGATCGCTGGCACTTATACCCCAGTTTGTTTGCTGGCGTTACCACGACATATCGGAATCCCATTTTTAATAACAATTTGGGTAGCCGCGTGCGTTGGTATCGCATTAAAAATCACATGGCGAGCGGAGAAGACCTCGACGGCATTGTATTTAATAATCGGTTGGGCTTCTCTTGTGATTTTGCCGTGGGCTTATCGCGTCTCTGGGTTTGTAAGTCTTTTACTATTTGCACTCGGTGGAATCGTCTACACAGTTGGCGCAATTTTGTTTTATTTAAAGCGGCCGCATCTTAAGCCGAATGTTTTTGGCTATCACGAAGTTTGGCATG